>NZ_KB290520.1:0-28021 GCF_000282835.1 Pandoraea sp. B-6
CGCGCCGCGCAGACCGGCACCGGCGGCGGCTGCCCCTGCGGCAAGCGCCCGCACCGGCACGGATGACGCCAGCGGCGACTGGGAGACCTTCTGATCGCGCGTCGCGCGCGCTCTGGCAGCAATCGGCAAGACGAAAACCGTCGCGCGCATCGCGCACGCGACGTGCAGGCAGTGGAGGGTCACATCATGAAGCAATTGAGTCTCAAGGCAAAACTCTGGTCCGCGCTTGCGCTGATGTGGCTGGGTCTTTTGATTTTCGGCGGCTGGGCCGCCTGGCATGAACGCAGCACGATGGTGTCGGAGCGGCGTGCGGCGGTGCAAAGCGTCGTCACGAGTGCCGACGGTATCGTGCGCGACTACGCGGCACAAGCGGCGGCGGGCAAGATCAGCGTCGACGAAGCGAAGCAACAGGCCATGGCTCGCCTGAAGACGATGCGCTATGGCGACAGCGGCTACCTGGTCGTGTTCGACTCGAAGCCGGTCGTGCTCATGCATCCGACGCTGGCCGATCTGGTGAACAAGGACGTCTCGAACTATAAGGATTCGAACGGCAAGCTGCTGTTCGTCGAGATGGCTCGTGTCGCCAAGGAGAAGGGCTCGGGCTTCGTCGAATACCACGGTCGTGTCGCGGGCAGCGACAAGCGCCTGGAAAAGCTCTCGTTCGTGAAGTACTTCGCGCCGTGGGACTGGAGTGTGATGAGCGGCATGTACATGCAGGACGTCGACGAAGCGTTCTACAGTGCGTTGATTCGCTACGGCATTGCCCTGTTGCTCATCGGCGCCATCGTGACGGCCGCGATGATCGCGATCATTCGCAACGTGCAGCGCAGCCTCGGCGGCGAGCCGGAATACGCGGCCGACATCGCCCATCGCATCGCGAGTGGCGATCTGCAAAGCCACGTGATGCTGGCGCCAGGCGACAACAGCAGCCTGCTCTACGCGATGCAACGCATGCAGCGCACGTTGGCCGAGACCATCGGGCAGATCCGCGAGGGCACCGAATCGATCACGACGGCGGCGCAGGAAATTGCGGCGGGCAACACCGATCTGTCGGCACGCACCGAACAGCAGGCCGCGTCGCTCGAAGAAACGGCGTCGTCGATGGAGCAACTCACCGCCACCGTCAAGCAGAACGCGGACAACGCGCGCCAGGCGAGCCAGCTTGCCGTGAACGCGTCGGAGATCGCGACCCGTGGCGGTCAGGTCTCCGGAAAGGTGGGCGAGACGATGGACGGCATCTCGACCAGCTCGAGCAAGATCGTCGACATCATCGGTGTGATCGACGGGATCGCATTCCAGACCAACATTCTGGCGCTGAACGCCGCCGTGGAAGCCGCCCGTGCGGGCGAGCAGGGCCGTGGCTTTGCCGTGGTGGCGGGCGAAGTGCGCACGCTGGCGCAGCGCAGTGCGGCAGCGGCGAAGGAAATCAAGGCGCTGATCGAAGAGTCGGCGCGCCGCGTGCAGGACGGTACGGCGCTCGTCGCTCAGCAGCGGCAGACCATGGGTGAGATCGTGCAGGCGGTCAAGCGCGTGACGGACATCATGGGGGAGATCTCGGCGGCATCGAACGAGCAGTCGAGCGGTATCGAGCAGGTCAACCGCGCCGTGACGCAGATGGATGAGGTGACGCAGCAGAACGCGGCGCTCGTGGAAGAAGCGGCCGCCGCTGCGGGATCGCTGGAATCGCAGGCGCACGATCTGCGCGCGGCGGTGGCGGTGTTCCAGACGAGCGGTGCCGGCGGGGCCGTTCACGCGATGGGCGCGCCGCGTCGCGGGCCGGCGCCGCAACCCCTGGCTCGCGCGGCATAGCGCGAACAATTGCCGCGGTGGCAAAGTGAGACGACATGACTGATTCGCGCACGATATCACCTACGACACGTCGAGGCGCCGCGGGCATCGACGGCGACGTCGGCTCGCGCAGCGCGGGTTTTGCGCGCGCCAGCGGTGCTGCCCTCTCCGGCGAGCGCGACTTCACCTTCTCGCTGACCGATTTCGGCCGCATCCGTCATCTGATCTATCAGCGCGCCGGGATCGCCCTGGCGGAGCACAAGCGCGAAATGGTGTACAGCCGCATCGCGCGGCGTCTGCGCGCGCTCGGGATGACGAGCTTCACCGAATACCTCGACATGCTCGAGGCTGACACCGGCGAGACCGAATGGGAGTCGTTCACCAACGCGTTGACGACCAACCTGACGTCGTTCTTCCGCGAGTCGCATCATTTCCCGCTGCTCGCCGACTTCGTGCGTCAGCGGGCCAAACCGATCTCGATCTGGTGCTGCGCGGCGTCGACCGGCGAAGAGCCGTATTCGATTGCGATGACGCTCGTCGACACGCTCGGCACGCGGCCCAGCGCGAGCGTGCTCGCCACCGATCTCGACACGCAGGTGCTCGCGCGGGCATCGAGCGCGGTCTACAGCGGCGAGCAGACCGGCAAGCTCTCGCAAGAGCAGTTGCGCCGCCACTTCCTGCGGGGCACGGGCGCCAACGAGGGCAAGATCAAGGTGCGTCCGGAGCTGCAGCAGCTCGTGACGTTCGCGCCGCTCAACCTGCTCGCGCCGTCGTGGCAGATCGGCGGTCCGTTCGACGTCATTTTCTGCCGCAACGTGATGATCTATTTCGACAAGGCCACGCAAGCGCGCATTCTCGAGCGCTTCGTGCCCTTGCTCAAGCCGGATGGTTTGCTTTTCGCCGGGCACTCCGAGAACTTCACCTACGTGAGCCAGGCGTTCCGGCTGCGCGGGCAGACGGTGTACGAGCTGGCCGGCTCGACCGCGCGAGGGGCCTGACATGACGCAGCCACTGGCCGAGGCGCTCGCCACCAACCACTACTTCGACAATGCGTTCGACACGCAGGCGGTGAAGCTGCTGCCGTCCGAGTACTACGTCACGACCGAGGACATCATGCTCGTGACGGTGCTCGGGTCGTGCGTGGCCGCGTGTGTGCGCGATACCGTCACGGGTATCGGCGGCATGAATCATTTCATGCTGCCCGACGATGGCGAGAGCGAGCGCAACCGTATACTCTCGGCGTCGATGCGCTACGGCGCTTACGCCATGGAAATGCTTATCAACGAGCTGATCAAGCTCGGCGCACGGCGCGAACGGCTCGAGGCGAAGGTCTTCGGCGGCGGCGCGGTGCTCGCGGGCATGACCACGCTGAACATCGGCGATCGCAATGCGAACTTCGTGTTGCGCTATCTGGAGATGGAGCAGATTCGCGTCACGGCGCAGGATCTTCTCGGACCGCATCCGCGCAAGGTATGCTTTTTGCCGCGCACCGGGCGGGTGATGGTCAGAAAGCTGGGCGACCGGGGCGACCCGGCCATTGCCCAGCGCGAACAGGCGTACGCGCAGCGACTGCGTGCACGCGAAGTCCGGGGTTCCGTAGAACTCTTTGCGCCACCGGCCAGAAACGCCAAGCCTCGGCCGGGGCCTGACAACCGACAAATGGAGGAGGCTTGAGCGAACCTATCAAAGTCCTGTGCGTGGACGATTCCGCACTCGTGCGCAGCCTGATGACCGAGATCATCAATGCGCAGCCGGACATGACCGTTGTGGCGACCGCCCCCGACCCGCTCGTGGCGCGCGACCTGATCAAGCAGCACAACCCGGACGTGCTCACGCTCGACGTCGAAATGCCGCGCATGGACGGGCTCGACTTCCTTGAGAAGCTCATGCGTTTGCGTCCGATGCCGGTGCTCATGGTGTCGTCGCTGACCGAGCGCGGCTCGGAAGTCACGCTGCGCGCGCTCGAACTCGGCGCCGTGGACTTCGTGACGAAGCCGCGCCTGGGCATTCGCGACGGCATGCTCGAGTACGGCGAGATGATTGCCGACAAGATTCGTGGCGCCGCGCGCGCCCGCGTGCGCAGCGCCCCGCCCAAGAGCGCGACGCCCGTGCCGGTCGAAGCGGCGCCGCTACTGCGTAACCCGCTGGTGTCGACGGAGAAGCTGATCATCATCGGCGCGTCGACGGGCGGCACGGAGGCGATCCGTGAGGTGCTCGTGCCGATGCCGCCGGACGCCCCGGCGATTTTGATTACCCAGCATATGCCGGCGGGCTTCACCAAGTCGTTCGCGCAGCGCCTGAACGGCCTGTGCCGCATTACGGTGAAGGAAGCCGAGCATGGCGAGCGGGTGCTGCCGGGCCACGCGTACATCGCGCCGGGCGGCGACACCCACCTGCAGCTCTCGCGCAGCGGCGCGAACTATGTGGCCTTGCTCGATGCGGCGCCGCCGGTGAATCGACATCGTCCGTCGGTCGATGTATTGTTCCGCTCCGCGGCGGTTCACGCCGGACGCAATGCGATCGGCGTGATTCTCACGGGCATGGGCCGCGACGGCGCGGCCGGACTCGTGGAAATGCGCCGGGCCGGCGCGCACACCTTCGCGCAGGACGAGGCGAGTTGCATCGTGTTCGGCATGCCGCGCGAGGCCATTGCGATGGGCGGGGCGGAAGAAGTGGTGCCGTTGCACGAAATGGCCCGCAAAGTGCTGCATCAGGTTGCGAAATTTGGCGATCGCACCCAGCGGGTATAGTAGGGCGCTTTTTTGGCGTTTTTTCGCCGTATGCGTCGCGTCGATTTGCGGACACACTTGGGGCACCAAGTGGTGGCGAAATCTGCCCATGAATATCGCCGGCCCCCGCGGGGCGCCGGCTGAATTGGAGTAATGATGGTAGACAAGAACTTGAAATTCCTGGTCGTCGACGATTTTCCGACGATGCGCCGGATTGTGAGAAACCTGCTCAAGGAGCTGGGCTTCTCCAATGTCGACGAAGCGGAAGACGGTGCGGCGGCGCTGGCCAAGCTGCGTGGCGGCAGCTTCGAATTCGTGGTCTCGGATTGGAACATGCCGAACATGGATGGCCTGACGATGCTTCAGCAGATCCGAGCCGATCCGAACCTCGCAAAGCTGCCGGTGCTCATGGTCACGGCCGAAGCGAAGAAGGAAAACATTATCGCGGCTGCCCAGGCCGGGGCGAGCGGGTATGTGGTCAAGCCGTTTACGGCCGCGACGCTCGATGAAAAGCTGGGCAAGATCTTCGAGAAAATGGTTAAGACAGGGGCGTGAGCGTGACCCACGAGGCGAGCACTGAATGGCCGGGTGAGCCCAACGGCGCTTACGTGACCGGCGAAGCGGACCCGTCCGCGCGCATGCTCATGCGCGTTGGGCAGCTGACGCGCATGCTGCGTGACAACCTGCGCGAACTCGGGCTGGACAAGCAACTCGAGCAGGCGGCCGAAGCGATTCCCGACGCGCGCGACCGCCTGAACTATGTCGCCACCCTGACCGAGCAGGCGGCGGTGCGGGCGCTCACGGCCATCGAACTGGCCAAGCCCCTTCAGGATCGTCTCGAAGCGGACGCCAACGCACTCGACGAACGCTGGGCCAAGTGGTTCGACGAGCCGCTCGAACTCGACGATGCCCGCAAGCTGGTCGTGGAGACGCGCACGTATCTGCGTCGCGTGCCGGACGACACGCGCGCGACCAACCACCATCTGATGGAAATCATGATGGCGCAGGACTTCCAGGATCTGACCGGACAGGTCATCAAGAAGATCATGGATGTCGTGCAGGAGATCGAGAAGCACCTGTTGCAGACGCTGCTCGAAAACATGCCGCCCGAGAAGCGCAAGGAAGCCGAAGATTCGCTGCTCAACGGGCCGCAGGTCAAGACCGATGGCCGCACCGACATCGTGTCCGATCAAGGGCAGGTCGACGACCTGCTCGCCAGCCTCGGCTTCTGAGGATTCGCCCCGCCGGCCCGTCGACGGGCTGCCGGGGCGTCGCTTTTTGACGGCGTTTCCGACCTTTGCCGCACGCCGGCGCGAAATACCGCCCAATCCCGCCTCTATTCCCCCCTTTGTGACTTGACGGTTACGGCCATAATCGGTCGCGATAGGGTGGCTTCGTCCGCCCGCAGTGGATAAGGCATGGCTGAGGATAGCGATCTCGAAAAGACGGAACCTGCGTCTCCCCGGCGCCTTGAAAAGGCGCGCGAGGAAGGACAGGTTGCGCGTTCGCGGGAACTGTCCACGTTCGCCTTGCTGGCGGCCGGAGTGGCCGGCTTGTGGATGACGGCTGACCGCATTTCGCAAGGCTTCGCCCAACTGATGCGCCACGGGATGCAGTTCGAGCCGGGCACCGCCCTCGACACCCACCGCATGCTCTCCTATGCCGCACGCTCGGGCGCCGACGCGCTCATCGCCATTGCCCCGCTGCTCGGTGTGCTGGTGCTCGCGGCGATTGTCGCCCCGATGGCGCTGGGCGGTTGGCTCTTCACCACCCAGTCGCTCGCGCCCAACTTCGGCCGCCTGAACCCACTCAAGGGGCTGGGCCGCATGTTTTCCGTGCAGGGGCTGGTCGAACTCGTCAAGGCGGTGGCCAAGACGCTGCTCGTCGGCGCCGTGGCCTACTGGGCGATTGCGCGCGACCGCGACGCGGTCATGGGGCTGATGACGCAGTCGCCCCGCGCGGCCTTGCCGTATGTGGGCGAGTTGATCGCGGTGTGCTGTGCGTTCATCGTGGCATCGCTGATGCTGGTGGCGGCCATCGACGTCCCCTTCCAGCTCTGGCAGCACTACAAGAAGCTGCGCATGACCAAAGAGGAAGTGCGGCAGGAAAACAAGGAAAGCGAAGGCGATCCGCATCTCAAGGCGCACATCCGCCAGTTGCAGCGCCAGACGGCGCGCCGTCGCATGATGCAGGACGTGCCCAAGGCCGACGTGATCGTGACCAACCCGACGCACTTTGCCGTTGCGCTCGAATACAAGGAAAACATGACGGCACCGCGCGTGCTGGCCAAGGGCACGGATCTCGTTGCGCTGCGCATCCGCGAGATGGGCGCCGAGCACCACATTCCGATTCTCGAAGCCCCGCCGCTGGCACGGGCACTGCACGCGCACGTGGACATCGGTCACGAAATTCCGGCCACGCTCTACACGGCCGTGGCCGAAGTGCTGGCGTGGGTCTTCCAGCTTCGCCGCTGGCGCACCGAGGGGGGCGCCGCGCCCGTTACCCCGTCGGATCTGCCGGTGCCGGCCGAACTCGACGCGCCGCGGCGCGCCGGGTCGAAACGAGTGTAACGAATGAACCTCAACCCTCGCGCGAACCAGCTACTGCGCTCGTCGCAACTGCTCCTCGGCGGCAATCTGAAGTCGCTCGCCGCGCCGGTGCTGATCATCATGATTCTGGGCATGATGATCCTGCCGTTGCCGCCGTTCATCCTGGATCTGCTCTTCACCTTCAACATCGCATTGGCGGTGATGGTGCTGCTCGTGAGCATGTACACGCAAAAGCCGCTAGACTTCGCGGCGTTCCCGAGCGTGCTGCTGTTCTCCACCTTGTTGCGCCTGTCGCTGAACGTGGCATCCACCCGCGTGGTGCTGCTCGAAGGCCATACCGGCCCGGACGCCGCCGGCAAGGTGATCGAGGCGTTCGGCCACTTCCTGGTGGGCGGCAACTACGCCGTCGGTATCGTGGTGTTCATCATCCTCGTGGTCATCAACTTCATGGTGATCACGAAGGGCGCCGGGCGCATCGCCGAAGTCGGCGCGCGCTTCACCCTCGACGCGATGCCGGGCAAGCAAATGGCCATCGACGCCGACCTGAACGCCGGACTGATCGGCGAAGAGGAGGCGCGCAAGCGTCGCTCGGTGATCGCCCAGGAAGCCGACTTCTACGGCTCGATGGACGGCGCATCGAAGTTCGTGCGCGGCGATGCGGTCGCCGGTCTGCTCATCATGATCATCAACATCGTCGGCGGGCTGATCGTCGGCGTGGCCCAGCACGGCCTGGATATCGGCATGGCGGCGAAGAACTACACGCTGCTGACCATTGGCGACGGTCTCGTCGCGCAGATCCCCGCGCTGGTGATCTCCACGGCCGCCGGTGTGGTCGTCTCGCGCGTGGCGACCGATGAAGACATCGGCCAGCAGGTCGTCTCTCAACTGTTCAGCAATCCGCGCGTGCTGGGGATCACGGCGGCGATTCTCGGTCTGATGGGCTTGATTCCGGGCATGCCGCACTTCGCCTTTCTGCTGTTGGCCTTGGGGCTGGGGGCGCTCGCTCGCTATCAGTTCCGCCGCGCCGAGGCCGAGAAGCAACAGGCCGCGCGTCCGACCCCCGTTGCGTCCAGCGCGCCGGCCGAAGTGGCCGAAGCGTCGTGGGACGACGTGGCGCTCGTCGACCCGCTCGGACTGGAGGTCGGCTATCGGCTGATTCCGCTCGTCGACCGCAATCAGGACGGCGAATTGCTCAAGCGCATCAAGGGCATCCGCAAGAAATTCGCCCAGGAAATCGGTTTTCTCGCACCGGTGGTGCACATTCGCGACAACCTGGAGCTGCGTCCGAACCAGTACCGCATCACGCTCAAGGGCGTGGTCATCGGCGAAGGCGAAGCGTATCCGGGGCAACTGCTCGCCATCGATCCGGGGCAGGTCAGCGCACCGCTGCAGGGCACGCCCACGCGCGATCCGGCCTTCGGCTTGCCGGCGACGTGGATCGATGTCGGTCAGCGCGATCAGGCGCAGGCGTATGGCTACACGGTGGTCGATGCCGGGACGGTGGTCGCCACCCATCTGAACCACCTGATCAACGCCCACGCGCACGAGTTGCTGGGCCGTCAGGAAGTGCAGCAGCTCATCGAGCGCATCGGCAAGGACGCGCCCAAGCTCATCGAAGATCTGGTGCCGAAGACGATCGCGCTCACCACGTTGCAGAAAGTCTTGCAGAACCTGCTCGAGGAACAGGTGCCGATTCGCGACATGCGCACGATCATCGATACGCTCGCCGAACACGGTACGCGCGTACAGGACGCCCACGACCTCACGGCGCTGGTGCGCCTGGCGCTCGGCCGCGCGATCACGCAAAGCGTGTTCCCGGGAAGTGGCGATCTCGAGGTGGTGGGGCTCGATGCCAATCTCGAAAGAATTCTCACGCAGGCGTTGTCGGCAGGCGGTGGCACGGGGCTGGAGCCGGGTCTCGCGGACACGCTGCTGCGCGAGACGCAGGCCGCGGTGGCGCGCCAGGAGCGTCAGGGCTTGCCGTCGGTACTGCTGGTCCAACATCCGCTGCGTTCGCTGCTCTCGCGCTTCTTGCGCCGCAGCTTGCCGCAGCTCAAGGTTTTGTCGTATGCGGAAGTGCCTGACACACGGAATGTGAAAATGACGGCACTCATCGGAGGTCAAGGGTGAAGATTCGGAAATTCTTTGCGGGCACGTGCCGCGATGCACTGCGCCAGATTCGCGAGGAAATCGGACCCGATGCGGTCGTGTTGTCCAATCGCTCGGTCGCCAATGGCGTGGAAATCGTCGCATTGGCGGAAGAGGATCTTGACGCGCTCGCGGGCGGCGACATGCCGACCCACCGGCCGCGTCCACGCCCGGCGGTGCCTGTCGCCCCGGTCGCTGCCGTCACTGGCGCGCCGATCGCGGCGGCCCATGATGCCGGGGCAACGAGCGCGTTTGCCCAAACCATGATGGATGAACTTCAGAGCATGCGCGGCTTGCTCGAAGAGCAGGTCGCCGGGCTGGTCTGGAACGACAAGCAACGTCGTTCCCCGGCGCAGGGCGAGATTCTGCGCACGCTGCTCGCCGCAGGGTTCTCGGCGCAACTGGGTCGGGCGCTGCTCGAACATCTGCCGGAGGGCGGCGATCTGGAGAGTGGGTTGGCATGGGTGAAGCGCGCGCTGACGCGCAATCTGCCCGTCATGCCGAACGAAGACGAACTGATGGACCGCGGCGGCGTGTATGCGCTGATGGGGCCGACCGGGGTGGGCAAGACCACCACGACGGCCAAGCTCGCGGCGCGCTGCGTGATGCGGCACGGCGCGGAGAAGCTCGCGCTGCTCACCACCGACAGCTATCGTATCGGCGGGCACGAGCAACTGCGCATTTACGGCAAGATTCTCGGCGTGACGGTGCATGCGGTAAAAGATGCCACGGACCTGCGTCTGGCGCTGACCGAATTGCGCAACAAGCACATGGTGCTGATCGACACGGTGGGCATGAGCCAGCGAGACCGTACGGTGCCGGAGCAGGTCGCGATGTTGTGCGGCGCCGAGACGCCGGTGCAGCGTCTGTTGCTGCTCAACGCCACGAGTCATGGCGATACGCTCAACGAGGTGGTACACGCCTACCGCAGCGCGAGCGCGCAAGGCGGCGGCGATCTGGCGGGGTGCATTCTCACGAAACTCGACGAATCGACCAATCTCGGGTCGGTGCTCGATACGGTGATTCGTCATCGCTTGCCGGTGCATTATGTGTCCACGGGACAGCGTGTGCCGGAGAACCTGCACGTGGCCGACAAACCATTCCTGATCGACACCGCACTTTCCGCGCCGGTCACGGGCTCGCCATTCGTGCCGGCCGAGGAAGACCTGCCGGCTGTGGTGCGCGGCGTCGACCCCCAATACAGCGGGCTGTTCGCGCCCGCACAACCCTCAGGCGAGGCTTGCTTTGGTTAAGCTCGTACTCGATCAAGCGGAAGGTCTGCGCCGGCTCGTGGCGCGTCACACCACGCGAATCGTCGCGGTGGTAGGGAGTGCGCCTGAAGCGGGTCAGACGAGTACCGCGCTGAATCTGGCCAGCGCCCTGGCGCATCACGGTCAGGATGTCGTGCTGGCCGACGAGAGCGGCCATGCGGCACCGGCGCTCGGTCTGCCGCTGCGCGGCGACATTCACGACGTGCTGGCCGGACGCGTGTCGCCCGAGGCGATTCGCGTGCACACGCGCGACAACGTGGTGGTGGTGCCCGTGGCGCATCGGCATCCCGAACGCATTGACCCGTTGCGCGCGCTGCCGCTGTTGACGACCAGCGAGCCCGACGTCGTGGTGATCGATTGCACGCACGCGGGGGCGGTGCTCAGCCCGCTCGCGGCGCACGCGCACGACGTGCTGGTGGTGCTGGGGTGCGAGCCGGCGTCGATCACGGGGGCGTATTCGTGGATTAAGCAGGCGCATTTCGAGTATGCGTTGGCGCAGTTCCGGGTGTTGGTGAATCGGTCGGAGGACGTGGAGGCGCGCGTGGTGTGCCGCAATCTGGCCACGACGGCGAGCCGTTATCTGGCGGTGTCGCTGGAGCTGGCGGGCCATGTGCCGATGGATCGGCAGGTTGTGCGTGCGCGGCAATTGACGCGCACCGTGGTCGATGCGTTCCCGATGGCGCCGGCGGCGGTGGCGTATCGGCAACTGGCGGCGCAGGTGATGCATTGGCCATTGGCCGTGCGAGAGACGGGGCTGGCCGCGTTGGGCGCCGGGGTGGGTGACATCGGTGGCGAGCGCGGCAACGACATAACGCTTGGCGTGGGCGCGGTGAGCGCGCACACGGCTTGAGCGACACGGCACGCGTCGAGAGGAAGCGGAGGGAAACATGTATACCGCGAGCGGGAAGGTCGACACGAACGACACGCTGACGCAATACGCGCCGTTGGTGCGTCGTCTGGCGCTGCAACTGATGGCGAAGCTGCCGGCGAGCGTGGAATTGGAAGATCTGATTCAGGCGGGCATGCTCGGGCTGCTCGATGCGGCGAACCGGTATCAGGAGACGCAGGGCGCGCAGTTTGAAACGTACGCGAGCCAGCGCATTCGCGGCGCGATGCTCGACGAGTTGCGCGAGCTGGATTGGGCGTCGCGCGGCATTCGCAAGACGGCGCGTCAGATCGAGAAGGCGGTGCAGCGCCTGGAGCAACGGTTGGGCCGGGGGCCGTCGGAGAGCGAGATCGCGGGCGAGCTGTCGATCGGTCTGGCCGAATATCAGCAGATGCTGCAGGACGTGCACGGTTGCCAACTGGTCTATTACGAGGATTTCGATTCGGCGGACGAAGAGCCGTTTATTGACCGGATCTGTGCGAATCCGGGCGCCGATCCGCTGACGATGTTGCTCGACGAAGGCTTGCGCGGCGGCGTGATCGATGCGATCGATCGGCTGCCGGAGCGCGAGAAGTTGCTCATGAGCCTGTATTACGACCAGGGCCTGAATCTGCGCGAGATCGGCGCGGTGCTGGAAGTGAGCGAATCGCGCGTCTGCCAGTTGCATAGCCAGGCGATCTCGCGCCTGCGCACAACGTTGCGTGAGAAGGCTTGGACTTCGGCGAGTTAAGTCACACCCATTGAGCCAAGCCCTCGGACGTTCGCTTCCGAGGGTTTTTTTGCGTTTGGGCGCGGCAAGGCTTCATCTTTTCGGACAAATCGGCCTTGAAAGAATGGTGCTATTATTGGCACCATTCTGGCATGCCGTCCTTATCCAAACTTCTCGCCAAGATTGCTCGCGAACCTGCCAATGTGCGATTTGTCGAGTTGGTGTTTCTCTGCGAAGCCTACTTTGGCGTGCCGCGCCGGTCAGGCAGCCACACCATCTTCAAAACGCCATGGCACGGGAATCCTCGCATCAATTTGCAGAATTCGGGAGGCATGGCGAAGGCTTATCAGGTACGCCAGGTCTTGAATGCCATCTGCAAATTCGAGGGCCGAGAGCATGAACATTAATCATTACACCTATCGTCTGACCTGGTCGCCGGAAGATGGCGAGCACGTCGGGCTTTGTGCCGAATTCCCATCGCTGTCCTGGCTGGATGTGACGCCGGAAGGAGCGTTGGACGGTATTCGGAAGGTGGTGACGGACGTGGTCGCCGATATGCAGGCGAACGGGGAAACGGTGCCGGAACCGCTGGCCGAGCATCGTTACAGCGGTGAATTTCGCGTGCGGATTCCCCCAACGCTACATCGCGCGTTGGTCATCGAAGCGGCGGAACTGGGAGTCAGTCTGAATCGACTGGCGAGCCTCAAGCTTGCGGCGAACTAAGCCGCGTCAAGCCGTAGTCAAGCCGTAATGCTGCCGCCGCTCGATCGCGGGGCGGTGCGGCCGTCGGGGCCGTAGAGCGGGGCGTTCTGCTGCGGGCCGTACAACACGTTCAGCGCCTGCTGCGTGTAGGTCAGACGCGTGCGAATCAGTACGCCATTCGTTTCATTGGCACGCTTGGCTTCGATCGCCGCGTCCAGCAGCGCCTTCCACGCGGCGTCGACGCCGGTGTCGGCGGCGGCCGCCGCCGTTGCGCCCGACTCGTCCGGACGATAGCCCAGGGCTTCCAGCTGGGTGTCGCGTTCGCGCCCAAGGGCTGCGAGGTCGGTCACGGCTTGCGTCTTGCGCTCGGTCAGCTCCGGCAATGCGTCGAGCATGCCATTGACCAACGCCTGCTGTTCCTCGAGAAGCAGCGCCGAAAACGCGCGAATGGCGTTCGTTTCGGCGGCGAGAGTTTTCAGCAGGGCGTCAGTGGTCATGACTTCGATTGCGTGGAGAGCAGATCGCGCGCGGTCGCAATGAGACCGTCCGCAATCTTGCTGGGATCAATGACGAGCTTTCCTTCGGAGATGGCCTGCTTGATCGCGGCCACCTTGGCCACGTCAATATCGGCAGATCCCGTCTTCGCCAGCGCTGCCTGCAAGGCGCGCATCTCCGACGACAGCGCGCTCGCGCTCACATTCGCGCCGCTGCCCGTGCTGGCGACAGACGCGTTCGTGCCTTCGGCGCTCGCCGTGGCGGCAGTCGTCCGGTCGGTCGGCGCCTTGCCCGGACCGACACCAGTCAACGGATTGGCGGGTGGTTCGATTTTCATATGCTTTCCCCTGAAACCTGCCTGTGTAACGGCATCGTCGGGCGCAACTTTAGGTAAGTTACATCCTGTTACCCGATCCCGCGACCGACCGATTTCAGTGAATTCTAACCCGTAGTGAGTGTTTGCTTACAGGGCAACTTCCACTTCAACGCTCCCATTCTTACCGGTCTTGACGGTCCCACTGACGAGCTGACCGGCGCGGGTGCGCACCTGAACGGGATCGCCGGCGCTGGCACGCGACAGCACCTGTCCTTCGGTACTCACCTCGAAGCCCGAGCCGCGCGAGACGACGCGCACGGTTTGTCCCTGCTGGACGGCAATCGCGCTGCGCAGCAGATCGGAACGGATCGGCAGGCCAGACGTGATCCGGTTCACCGCCACTGTGCCGATGATCTGACCGGCATCGGTCGCCACCGTGCGCGGCAACAAGGTGAGATCGCCCTGGCGCGGTGACAGATCGTTCGGCCCGATGGCTTCGCCCGGGTTGATCTGACGCGCGGCAACGAAATACGTGGCGGTGATGCTCACTCGGGCCTGAAGGTAGAGCGTCCAGGGACGCTCGCCCGCGCAGCGCACGCCGACGGTCGTCGACCCCCACAGGCGCGCGCCCGGCGGCAGAAAGGGTTCGAGGGCGGCGCAGGCCGGCATCCGATCGGAGACCGCGTCGCCCACCGTCAAGCTCACACGTCCCGGCAACCCGGTCGTCTGCTCGCGCAGGAAACGTTCGGCCGTCTGACGGATGACTTCGGTGTTCTGGAACTGGGACTGAACGGCGGCGCCGGCGGCCTGGGGGGCTTGCACCGCGGCCGCCACCCCGACATTCGAATTGGCATTCGCCGTGGTGACCGTCGCCGCCACATTCCGCGCCGCGCTCGACACGTTCGACACGTTCGAGGCGATACCGCCGGCTGCGGCATTGTTGCCGGGAATGACAACGGCGCCGGGGCCGAGCGTGCTCCCCAGATGCTGCGCGGCCGGGTCGGTGGCAACACCCGCGGCAGGCGAGGCGGCCCGCGCAAGACCCGGTAAAGCGAGACTCGTCAGGCTCAGGACGACGGCAAGCAGACTGGATCGCACGCATGTGCGAACGCCCTGCCGCAGCGCGCTGCGCGCGCGGGGGGCACTGGCGAGAACGCCGCCGAATTTGCCTGCCATGCTCACTCTCCTTCGTACACGGCACCCGAGCGGTGTGCCGGGTGGCTGGCGCACGCCCTGCGCCGCGCCGTGAAGCCGACGGCACCGGGCAGCGTTCCGATGCCTGGGGGGCGAACCCCGCCCGATGCCGTCAGGAAGCCATTCTAGAGATGTCGCCAACCGGGGCATGGCCCGAAATGGCGGTCAATCTCGTGCCTATTCCCCCGATTGAATCCCGAGGGGTACGCATACGATGCAAAGCATGCCAAAAGGTCCGTACTTTTCCCGGGCCCTGGCAGGACATGCCGTCTGCGTGCCGCTGTGAGACCCGCCCTCAGTGCTGAGCGGACGTCCCCGGTGCCGAGACGGTCAGGCTTCTTGTGCACTACCCGCATCAAGGCAAGCATCGGGCGAGACGAGATCATGGACAAACTGGACGCGGCATTGCGATTTTCTCAGCAGGCGCTGGCCATGCGCGCCTACCGCCAGGAGGTGATCTCGTCGAACATCGCCAACGCGGATACGCCGGGATACAAGGCGCGTGATGTCGATTTCAACAATGCGTTGAGCCAGGCGGTCGAGCGCGGCGCGCAGCAACAGCTTGCTACCGAATCGAGTGTTTCGCTCTCGCGCACCTCGTCGCGCCACATCGCCGGGCGCGGCGTGAGCATGGCGCCGCCGATGGGCGGTCCCGAGCTGCTGTATCGCGTGCCGTACCAACAAAGTATCGACGGCAACACCGTCGAACTCGATGCCGAGCGTGTGAACTTCGCCGACAACGCCGTGCATTACCAAACGGGCCTCACGGTCCTGTCCAGCCAGATCAAGACGATGCTGGCCGCCATTACAAGTCAAGGGTAAGCGCCATGCCGCTGATGAGCATCTTCGATGTCGCCGGATCGGCCATGACTGCGCAGTCGCAGCGCATGAACGTGACGGCGAGCAACCTCGCCAACGCCGAGTCGGTAACGGGACCGGACGGTCAGCCGTATCGCGCCAAGCAGGTCGTGTTCCAGGTCAACCCGGTCGAGGGCAGCAACGTCGGCGGCGTGAAGGTGGCCGGCGTGGTCGAGGATTCGTCGCCGCTCAAGACGGTGTACGACCCGAAGAACCCAGCGGCCAATGCCCAGGGCTACGTCACCATGCCCAACGTGAATCCGGTGGAGGAGATGGTCAACATGATCTCCGCTTCCCGCTCTTATCAGGCCAACGTCGAGGCGCTCAACACCGCCAAGACGCTGATGCTCAAAACCCTCACGGTCGGCCAGTAAGGGGCCGCGCGGAGACCAGAAGATGGCAAGTATCAATACGTCGAACGCCGCGAACTTATCCCAGACGTTCCTCGACTCGGTCAACGGCACCGCCAGCAGCAGCTCCAGTTCGTCTGCCGGCAGCGCAAACGACCTGCAAGGCAGTTTCCTGAAGCTGCTCGTCGCGCAGATGAACAATCAGGATCCGCTCAATCCGATGGACAACTCGCAGGTGACCTCGCAGCTCGCGCAGATCAGCACGGTCTCGGGCATCACCCAGTTGAACACGACGCTCTCGTCGGTGACCTCGCAGCTCAATTCGACGCAAAGCCTGCAAGCCTCGGCGCTCGTGGGCAAGGGCGTGCTGATTCCGGGCAGCAGCGTCGGGGTAGGCAGCACCACGGCCACGGACGGCACGGTCACGAAGACCGCCACCCCGTTCGGCTTCGAACTGCCGAGCGACGCCGACACGGTGACGATCCAGATCAAGGACAGCACGGGCAAGGTCGTACGCACGGTCAACGCGGGCGCGCTCGACGCTGGCGTGCAGGCCCTTACGTGGGATGCCAAAGATGACGCGGGCACCGCCGTGGCCGATGGCAAGTACACGGTCGCGGTGACTGCCGCGGCTAACGGCAAGGCCGTGACGCCGACGCTGCTCTCGTACGCGCAGGTGCAAAGCGTGGTGGCCAGCACGACCGGCGCGCCGCTGCTCAACGTGGGGACGGGCTCGAACGTCAAGCTCTCCGATGTGCGCGAAATCCTGTAACCGGCCCTATCGACCCCGCACGGCGTAAGCCCTTAACCCTTTCCATTGCGACAGACGTCGTCGACCACCGAATTTCAGGAGTATCCACATGGCCTTTTCGACCGGACTGAGCGGCCTGAACGCCGCCTCCAAAGACCTGGACGTCATCGGCAACAACGTTGCCAACGCGGCCACCGTCGGTTTCAAGCAAGGTGAGGCACAGTTTGCCGACATCTACGCCAACTCGCTGTACGGCGCGGGCAACAACACGGTGGGCATCGGCACGCGCGTGGCGGGCATTGCCCAGCAGTTCACGCAGGGCGACATCACCGTCACGAATCGTCAGCTCGATCTGGCGGTGTCGGGTAACGGCTTCTTCCGCATGTCGAACAATGGCGCCATTGCCTACACGCGCAACGGTCAGTTTTCGCTCGACAAGAACGGCTACATCGTCGACACCAACGGCGACCGCTTGACCGGCTATCTGGCGGGCCCGACCGGCATCATCAACAGCGTCTCGCCGGTCGATCTGCGCATCCCGACGGGCGACCTGTCGCCGACGGCCACATCCAAGATCACCGCTCAGTTCAACCTCGACTCGCGCAGCGCGGTCAATACGACGGCATTCTCGATTACCGATCCGAACTCGTACACGAACGCCACGTCGCTCAAGGTCTACGACTCGCTGGGCAATTCGCACGACGTGAACCTGTACTTCGTGAAGTCGAGCGTCAACGCCGTGACCAACAACGCCACCTGGTCGGTGTACGCCTCGACCGACGGCACGACCCAGGTGGGCGCCGGTCCGATCGGCACGCTGACGTTCAACTCGGCCGGCAGCCTCGTGTCGCAGACCGACTCGACCGGCGCCGCCGTGACGGGCCCGATCACGCTGCCGACGATCAACTACGGTAACGGTGCGTCGAGCGCCAGCTTGACGCTCGACATGTCGGGCACCACGCAATACGGAAACACCTACTCGCCGAACAACCTGACGCAGAACGGCTACACGTCGGGCCGACTGACCGGGTTCACGTTCAGTGCCGACGGCACGATCGTCGGCACGTACTCGAATACCCAATCGATGGCGCTGGGCCAGGTGGCGTTGGCGAACTTCAACAACGTGCAGGGCCTGATCCCGCAGGGCAACAACCTCTGGCAAGAGTCGGCCGCGTCGGGCATTCCGATCGTCGGCGTGCCGGGCGGCACGAACCTCGGCAAGCTGCAGTCGGGCGCCGTCGAAGCCTCGAACGTCGACCTGACGGCGGAACTGGTTCACATGATCACCGCGCAGCGCAACTACCAGGCCAGCGCGCAGACGATCAAGACGGAAGACCAGTTGATGCAGACCATGGTCAACCTGTAAGGCGGATCCGAGGACATGCATAACTTGCACGGGGGCCGTCGATGGATCGTCTGATCTATATCGCCATGACTGGCGCGAAGCAGGCGATGGAGCAGCAGTCGACCACCGCCAACAATCTCGCGAACGTCTCGACGCCGGGCTTTCGCGCCCAGCTCGCGGCGTTCCGTCAGGCGCCGGTGCGCGCGCCAGACGGCACGACCGGCACGCGGACCTTTGTCGCCACGTCCACGCCGGGTACCGACTTCACCCCCGGCGCGATGCAGCAGACGGGCCGCCCGCTCGACGTGGCCATCCAGGGTCAGGGCTGGCTTGCCGTGCGCGATGCGCAGGGCCGCGAAGCCTACACGCGCGGCGGCAACCTCGAGATGACGGCCGACGGGCAACTCACGCTGCACGGGCTGCCGGTCATGACCGATGCCGGGCCGGCCGCCGTGCCGCCGGGCGCGGCCGTGAGCATCGGCACCGACGGCACGATCTCGGCGCTGGGGCAGGGCGATCCGCCCAACTCCATTGCCGTGATGGGCCAACTGAAGTTGGTCAATCCGCCCGAGACCAATTTGGTGCGAGGCGACGACGGGCTGTTCCGCACGGCGAACAATGCGCCGGCGCAGGTTGACCCGAACGTCGTCGTCGTGGCGGGGGCGATCGAGAACAGCAACGTCAATCCGGTCACTGGCCTAGTGAACATGATCTCGCAGTCGCGGGCCTTCGAGATGCAGATGAAGATGCTGCAGACGGCCGACACCAACGAACAATCCGCCAACCAGTTGCTGAACTTCAGCTAACGGGCGTGTGGCGCGTCGGATCCGAGGGGACCCGCGCGCCGCGACCGTACACGGGGAGAAACACCACATGATCCGTTCGCTCTACATCGCTGCTACCGGCATGAACGCCCAGCAGACGAACATGGACGTGATTTCGAACAACCTCGCCAACACCAGCACGAACGGCTTCAAGAAGGGTCGTGCGGTGTTCGAGGATCTGCTGTACCAGACGCTGCGCCAGCCCGGCGCCCAGTCGTCGCAGCAGACGTTGCTGCCTTCGGGCCTGCAATTGGGCACGGGTGTGCGCCCGGCGGCGACCGAGCGCATCTTCACGCAGGGCAACCTGACGCAGACGAGCAACGCCAAGGACGTCGCGATCAACGGCGACGGTTTCTTCCAGGTGCTCATGCCGGACGGCACGACCGCTTACACGCGCGACGGCTCGTTCCAGGTCGACAACAACGGCCAGCTCGTGACGGCGTCGGGCTATCCGGTCCAGCCGGCCATCACGATTCCGGCGAACGCGCTCTCCCTGACCATCGCGCGCGACGGTACGGTCTCGGTCACGCAGCCGGGCAACACGGCCAACGTGCAGATCGGTACGTTCCAGCTCGCCACGTTCATCAACAACGCCGGTTTGCAAAGCCTGGGCGAGAACCTGTACGCCGAGACGGCCGCCTCGGGAGCGCCGAACGTCGCACAGCCGGGTACCAACGGCGCGGGCGTGCTCAACCAGAACTACGTCGAAACGTCGAACGTGAATGTGGTCGAAGAGCTGGTGAACATGATTCAGGCGCAGCGCGCCTACGAAATCAATTCGAAGGCGGTCACGGCATCCGACCAGATGCTGCAGCGCCTGACGCAGATGTAAGCGGTGCGCCGCGGAAAGCCCCAAAGAATGAACGTCGAAATGTCAGCTCAAACGACCGTAAAGCATCGCGGCGCAGGCCTCGCGCGGTTCCTGGCGCTGGCGGCCGTCGCCGCGTTGAGCGGTCTGGCGGGCTGCGCTTACATCCCACAGGAACCGGTGGTGAACGGGCCGACGACCACGCGCCCGCCGCCCCCGCCGATGTCGGCCGATCCGGAAGGCTCGATCTACCGCCCGCTTTACTCGAACCGTCCGCTGTTCGAAGACCGCCGTCCGCGCAACGTTGGCGACATTCTCACGATCGTCATCAACGAAAACACGGCGGCGAGCAAGAACTCGGCGGCCAACACCACGCGTGCTGGCAGCGGCACGCTGAAGCTGAATCAGACCCCGGGCGTGATCGGCGGCGTGCTCAACAATCAGGGCCTGGACGTGAGCGGCGGCAACAAGTTCGACGCCAAGGGCGCGGCGAATGCGAACAACGTGTTCTCGGGCCAGATCACCGTGACCGTGATGGAAGTGCTCTCGAACGGCAACTTGGCGGTGGCCGGCGAGAAGCAGATCGCGATCAACCAGGGCACGGAATACATCAAGTTCTCGGGCGTGGTCAGCCCACAGACGATCTCGGGCGCGAATACCGTGCCTTCGACGCAGGTGGCCGATGCGCGCATCGAATACCGTGGCAAGGGCTATATCAACGAAGCCGAAACCATGGGCTGGCTGCAGCGCTTCTTCCTTAATATTTCGCCATTCTGATGTCGATCATGCCGTTCCCGTCGCGCCTTGCGCCGTCCTTGCATCACCTTCGCCAGGGCCTTCACCGCTTTGTCACCACGCTGGCCGTGGCGGGCGCGGCCGCGATGCTGCTGTGTCCGGGCGTGGCTCGCGCCGAACGTCTCAAGGAGCTGGCGTCGATTCAAGGGGTGCGCGACAACCAGTTGATCGGCTACGGCCTGGTGGCGGGCCTCGACAACTCGGGCGACCAGACCACGCAGACGCCGTTTACCGTGCAGAGCATGACCAACATGCTCTCGCAGCTGGGCATTACCGTCGCGCCCGGCACCAACATGCAGTTGAAGAACGTGGCCGCTGTGATGGTGACGGCGACACTGCCGGCGTTCACGCGCCCCGGTCAGGCCATCGACGTGGTGGTCTCCTCGATGGGCAATGCCAAGAGCCTGCGGGGCGGCACGTTGCTTATGACCCCCCTCAAGGGGCCGGACGGGCAGGTCTACGCGCTGGCGCAGGGCAACCTGCTCGTGGGCGGCGCTGGCGCGTCGGCCAATGGGTCGAGCGTGACCGTCAACCAGTTGGCCTCGGGCCGTATTCCGAGCGGCGCCATCGTCGAGCGTGCCGTGCCGACCGCGATGGGCGGTCAACAGGGCACGGTGCAGATGGAACTGAACGTGACCGATTTCTCGACCGCGCAGCGTGTGGTCGATGCCGTGAACCGCCGCTTCGGCTACGGCACCGCGCAGGCGCTGGACGGCCGCGTGATCCTGTTGCGCACGCCGAGCGATCCGTCGGGCCGTGTGCAGTTCCTCGCCCAGCTCGAAAGTGTGGACGTGCACCCCGACAACACGGCCGCGCGCGTGATCATCAACGCGCGCACCGGTTCCGTCGTGATGAACCAGAACGTGACGATCCAGCAGTGCGCGGTCGCCCACGGCAATCTGTCGGTCGTCATCGACACGCAAAACAACGTGAGCCAGCCCGCGCCATTCTCGGGCGGTCAGACGGTGGTGGCGCCGAATTCGCAAATCTCCGTTCAACAGGAGAACAACGCGCTCAGGATGATCAAGGCGGGCGCGAACCTGGCCGACGTCGTCAAGGCGCTCAACTCGCTCGGTGCCAGCCCGGCCGATCTGATGTCGATTCTGCAGGCCATGAAGGCCTCGGGCGCGCTGCGCGCCGATCTGGAGATCATCTGATATGGCCGACGGCTCCCGACTGAGCGGTGCGGGCAAGTCCCTGCCCGACCTGACGCAACGCGCTACCTACGACATGCAGGGCCTCACAGCCTTGCGCGCGGCGGCCCACCAGCAAACGCCGCAGGCCACGCAGCAGGCGGCCAAGCAGTTCGAGGCCGTTTTCACGCAGATGATGATGAAGAGCATGCGCGACGCCACGATGTCTGGCGGCCTGCTCGGCAGCGATCAGGAAAAGATGTTCAACGGCATGCTCGACGACCAGCTCGCGCAGCAGCTCGCGTCGAACAAGGGCATCGGTCTGGCCGACATGATGCTCAAGCAGCTCGCCCAGACCGGCACCACCCTGCCGCCGGCGGCGATGGGGCGCCAGCAACCGTTGCAGGGCCGCGCCTACAACGCGGCGGATGCCATCGGCGTGGCCGAGGGCGCCCCGGCCGCCGCAGGCGATTTCGTCGAGCGCATGGCCACGGCGGCCCAGAACGCCAGCGCCAACAGCGGCATTCCGGCGCGCTTCATGCTCAGTCAGGCGGCGCTTGAATCCGGCTGGGGCAAGCACGAAATCCGTCGGCGCGATGGCAGCACGAGCTTCAACGTCTTCGGCATCAAGGCGGGCAAGCACTGGACCGGTCCGACGGTGGAGGTCGCCACGACCGAGTACGTGAACGGCCAGCCGCACAAGGTGATGGCCAAGTTCCGCGCCTATCGCTCGTATGACGAGGCGTTCGCCGATTATGCGAACCTGATTTCGAGCAATCCGCGCTACGCGTCGGTCGTGGCGAGCGCCAACGACGCCGCGAGCTTCGCCACCAATCTCCAGCGTGCCGGGTATGCGACCGATCCGCAGTACGCCAGCAAGCTGATGAAGATCATGAAGCACTTCGCCTGACCGGCACGGGCGTCGACAGGGCGTCCTCCGGCGCGTCGGCCTCAATTTTGCCGGCGGGCTGCCGTAAACACATGGGTAACGGTGCGCGAACGGGCTTTCCGCTGTGGGGCGCACCCTCCATTCAAGCCGCGAGATCATGAGCCTAATCAATATTGGCATGAGCGGGCTGAACGCCTCCCAGTTCGCCCTGAACACCACCGGCAACAACATCTCCAACTCGGGGACGGCCGGATACAACCGCCAGGTTGTCGACTACACCCAGGCGGACAGCCAGTTCGCCGGTGTGGGCTACGTCGGCCAGGGCGTGCTGGTGAGCGATGTGTCGCGCGTGTACGACCAGTTCCTGTCGAACCAGGTCAACCAGGCGCAGACACAGTACAGCCAGCTCAATACCTACTACCAGCAGATCTCGCAGATCAACAATGCGCTGGGTAGCTCCACGACCGGCCTGTCGGCCTCGATGTCCACGTTCTTCACGAACCTGCAGACGATCGTGACCGCGCCGAACAACTCGGCCACGCGGGCGACGGTGATTTCGTCGGCGCAGACCCTCACGAGCATGTTCCAGTCGCTCTCGGGCACGCTGTCGTCGCTGCGCACCAGCGTGAACGGCAACATTACCCAGGCGACCACGCAGATCAACACGTACGCGAAGCAGATCGCCAGCCTTAACGACGCGATTCTGCAGGCACAGGGCAACGGCACCCATACCATGCCGAACGACCTGCTCGACCAGCGCGATCAGGCCGTCGCAAGCCTGAACGCCATCGTACAGACGAACATCGTCAAGGACACCAACGGGTCGTACAACGTCTTCGTCGGCAATGGCCAGTCGCTGGTATCGGGCAACTCGGCCTATCAGATGACGACGGTGCCTTCGACCAGCGATCCGTCGCAAATGACCGTGGCCTACGTCACCGGCAACGGCACGAAGGTCGCGATCCCGGAGTCGTCGATCACCGGCGGCTCGCTCGCCGGCCTGTTGTCGTTCCGCAGCGGCGCGCTCACGCAGGCGCAGAACTCGCTCGGCCAGATCGCCATGTCGCTGGCCGGCACGTTCAACGCGCAGAACCAGTTGGGGATGGACCTCTACGGTCAGATGGGCGGCAACTTCTTCACGGTGCCCAATCCGACGATCATCGCGAATACCGGCAATTCGAACGCGGCCACGCTCAACGCCAGCATCACCGACGCCTCGAAGGTGACCGCAAGCGACTACTCGGTGAGCTTCGACGGAACCACCTACACACTCACGCGCCAGAGCGACGGCGCCAAGTGGACGGCGGGGGCGCCCGCCACGCCGAGCACCCCGCTGAACTTCCAGGACACCAGCGGCGCGGCATTCGGCGACGGCTTCTCGGTGACCACCACCGGCATGGTCGCCGGCGACAGCTTCGCGATCCAGCCCACGCGCAACGCCGCGCAGAACATCGGTGTGGCCATCACCGATCCGGGCAAGATCGCCCTGGCCGCGCCGATCCTCGCCTCGACCCCCAGCACCAATAGCGGCTCGCTCAAAGTCGATCAGGGCAGCGTGGACGCCAACTATCTGTCGAACGTACTGAGCGCACCGGTCAACTTCACGTTCACCAAGGACCCTGTGACCGGCGCACTGACGCTCGTCGCCCCGTCGCCGATGACGGTCTCGGTCAATGGCGTGACGACCTCGTATGCCGCCGGCGCCACCGTGCCGTACAACGCCGCAACGGGGGCGAAGATCACGATGAGCGGCATGACGGTCAACCTGAGCGGCACGCCGTCCAATGGCGACACGTTCACCATTTCGCCGAATACGTCTGGCGCGGTGACCGACAACCGCAACGGTCTGGCGTTGTCGGCTCTGCAGAACGACACGACCAAGGTGGGGGGCGCGCAGAGCTATGCGACCGCCTACGCGAGCCTGGTCTCGTTTGTCGGTTCGACCACGAATACGTACAAGTCGACCAGCGCGGCGCAGCAGACCCTGTTGCAACAGACGCAAACGGCACAGCAGTCCAATTCTGGCGTGAACCTCGACGAAGAGGCGGCGAACCTGATCAAGTACCAACAGCTCTATCAGGCCAACTCGAAGGTGATTCAGACCGCGTCGACGTTGTTCAGCACCATCCTCCAGATCGTCAATTAAGCGCAGGGGCATCGCGATGCGGATCAGCACCAACATGATTTACGATCAGGGGATGCGCTCGATGAGCCAGAACACCTCCGATCTGCTCAACGTTCAGGCGCAACTCTCGTCGGGCAAGCGCGTGACCACGCCGAGCGACGACCCGATTGCGTCAGCCCAGGCGGTGGCCGTGTCGCAGGACAACGCCATGAACACGCAGTACGCGGCGAACCGGCAGTCCGCGACCACCCAGTTGCAGCTCGAGGACTCGACCTTCGGCAGCGTCATCAACGCGTTGCAGCACGTGATGTCGCAAGTCGTGTCGGCGGGCGACGCCTCGCTCAACGACAAGGACCGATCGACCATCGCGAGCGACCTGCAATCGAGCTTTCAGCAATTGCTTTCGCTGGCGAACACCACCGATGCCAACGGCCAGTATCTGTTCTCGGGCTTCAAGGGCAACACCGCGGCGTATATGACATCGGCCACGGGGGCGTCATACACGGGCGACTCGGGCGTGCGTTACGTGCAGGTGAGTCCGAACCGTCAGATCGCAATCAACGACGTTGGATCGAGCGTCTTCGAAAGCGTGCAGAGCGGCACGTCGGGCACGCTGATCAGCGGAAACGCCGCCAATCAGGGCACCGCCACGTATTCCACTGTCTCCACGACCAACGTGGCGGCGGCGGGCGCAAACCATCAGTACCAGATCAGCTTCGCGATCGACAACACGACCACGCCGCCCACGACCAACTACACGGTCAAGGATCAGACGGATACGACCGTGCCGGACGTGACGGGCGTCTACACCGCCGGCCAGCCGATCTCGTTCGGCGGCAAGGCGGTCACGTTCTCCGGCGCGCCGGCCACGGGCGACACCTACACCGTGCAACCGGCCACCATGGGCAGCACGAACATGTTCGACAACCTGCAGGCGCTGATCAACACGCTCAAGACGCCGGTCAGCAGCACGAACGGCACGGGCCAGGCCAACCTGGACAACGCGCTGACCACGTTCGGCCAGATGTTCAGCAACACCTACGACAACGTCACGACGATTCGCACGACCACGGGCTCCCGCATGAACGAACTCTCGGCGCTCAACAACATCGGCGACACCAATTCGCTGAATTATCAGTCGCAGTTGGGCGATCTGCTCGACGTGGACTGGAACTCGTCGGTGACCAAGTTCTCGCAGTTGCAGGCCGCGTTGCAGGCATCGCAGCAGAGCTTCCTGCAGACGCAGAAGCTGTCGCTGTTCAGTCTGCTCTGACCGGTTGCGCGGGACATTGCCCGCGCCGGACAAGGCAGGACCGCAGCAAAGACATTGGGCCGCCCGGGATTGCCGGGCGGCCCAATGTCATTTGTGGGGGCATTGCGACATCGCTCGCGCCCGGTGTTCAGGGTTTTGGGACGAAGGCCGCGGTCGTGCGGATCATCATGTCGATGCCGATCGCGATGAAGTGGTCCATCACCGGCGCAATACGCGGCATCATCAGCTCGATCACCACCAGCCCCACGCCCAGCGTGAGCGGAAAGCCGACGGCGAAGATGTTGAGTTGCGGCGCCGCGCGATTCAGAATGCCCAGCGCCAGGTTGCAGATGAGCAGCGCGGCCACGAGCGGCAGCGACAGCATGAGCGCGAGCATGAAGAGCTGGCCGCCCAGCATGGCGAGATAGTGCCAGCCCACGCTGGAGAGCGGTACGGCGGAGACCGGCAATACCGTGAAGCTTTGCACCAGCGTGGCGAACATCACCAGATGTCCATTGGTGGCGAGGAACACGAGCATGGCCACGACATTGAGCAGCATGCCGAGCACGGCGGTGCTGCCGTCGCTGTTCGGCGTGAGCAGCGTGGCAAACGACAGCCCCATCTGCAAGCCGACGAAGTCGCCCGCCATGCTGATGGCGGAGAACACGATCTGCATGCACCACCCCAGCGCCGCGCCGATCATCACCTGCTGCACGAGAATCCAGAGTCCCTCCCACGAGAACGGCGAGGCGGCGGGCATGGGGCCGAGCACCGGGGCGAGCGCCAGCGCGACAATGCCCGCGAGGCCGATCTTGACCGTGCCGGGCACGGCGGCGTCGCCGAACAGGGGGGCGCTCATCGAGAGCGCCAGCAGGCGCACGAATGGAAACAGGAACGCCGCAATGACGCCCGAGAGTTGTTCGTAAGTGAAGCTGATCAACGCGGGCGCGGCTTACCCGACGAGGCCGGGAATGCCCGTGAGCAACTGGCGCATGTAGTCGACCATCAGGTTGAGCATCCAGGGGCCGGCGATCACCAGGGTGGCGAACACGGCCAGCAGCTTCGGGATGAACGACAGCGTCATTTCATTGATCTGGGTGGCGGCCTGAAACAGGCTCACGAGCAGACCCGAGACGAGCGCGACGAGCAGCAGCGGCGCGGCGAGCAGCAGGGTGACCTGCATTGCCTGATGGGCCAGCGCCATGACGGTTTCCGGAGTCATCTCGCGTTCCTGCGCTACATGGTGAAGCTCTGGGCGAGCGAGCCCAGCAGCAGTTGCCAGCCATCGACCACCACGAACAGCATCAGCTTGAACGGCAGCGATACCGTGGAGGGCGACACCATCATCATGCCCATCGACATCAACACGCTCGCAACCACCAGATCGATGATCAGGAACGGAATGAAGATCGTGAAGCCGATCTGAAACGCTGTCTTCAGTTCGCTCGTGGCGAAGGCGGGAACGAGAATGCGCATCGGCACGTCTTCGGGGCCGTTCATCGGCGGGGTCTTGGCGAGCTTGGCGAAGAGTGCGAGGTCGGCTTCACGCGTCTGCTTGAGCATGAACGCGTGGAACGGCTTGGCGCCGGTGTCGATGGCCTGCTCGAAGCTGATCTTGTTCGCGGCGAACGGCTGGTAGGCGTCGGTGTAAGCCTTGTCGAACACCGGCGACATGACGAAGAAGGTCAGAAACAGCGCCAGGCCGATCAGAATCTGGTTCGGCGGCGACGTGGTGACGCCGATGGCATGGCGCAGCAGCGAGAGCACGATGATGATGCGTGTGAAGGCGGTCATCATCAGCAGCATCGCGGGCAGGAAGCCCAGCGATGTGAGCAGCAACATCGTCTGCACGGACAGCGAATAGGTCTGTCCGCCGCCGGGCGCCGGGGTCGTGGTGAACGCGGGCAGCGTGGCCTGCGCCAGGGCGGTGCCCGGCAGGGCGAGGCAGGCGAGCGCCAGTCCCAGCGTGATACCGAGTGCCCAACCCGCTTGGCGAGGCGATGGCCCGGTCAACCGCAAACCGCGCGCCATCAGGAATCCTTTTTCATCGTTTCGCGCAATTTCTGCGCAAACGCTTGTGCGGCGCGGTTGGCCTGCGCGCCCG
>NZ_KB290520.1:28031-31151 GCF_000282835.1 Pandoraea sp. B-6
ACGGTGGGCGCGGCGGGCATATCGGCGACACGATCCGCATCGATCACATGCAGGCTGCGCACCTGACCGGGCGCAACCCCCAGCACGATCCAGTCGCCCGCGACCTCGACCACGACCACGCGTTCACGTTGGCCCACGGCGGCGCTGCCGACCACGCGCACGTTGCCGCCCCCCAACGGGCGTTGCAGCCCGAAACGCTTGGCCAGCCACGCCAACCCGAAGAGCAGCGCCAGCACCAGCACGAGGCCCAGCCCCGTCTGCACGATGCCCGCGCCGCCAAGGCTCGGTACGGCCGCAGCCTGCGAGGCCGTGCCCTGGGCGTGCGCGGTGGCGATCGTCAGGCAGGCCAACAGGGCGGCCGCTGCCGCGGCACGCCCCACGGGGGCGCCGCGGACTTTTGTTGCATTCATCGGTTGAGCTTTCGGATGCGTTCGGATGGCGTGATGATATCAGTCAGGCGAATGCCGAACTTGTCGTTCACAACCACGACTTCGCCCTGGGCGATGAGGCAACCGTTGACCAGCACGTCCATCGGCTCACCGGCCATGCCGTCGAGTTCCACCACGGAGCCCTGCGCCAGTTGCAGCAGGTTCTTGATGGCGATCTTCGTGCGGCCCAGCTCCACGGTCATCTGGACCGGGATGTCGAGAATCAGGTCGATGTCGTTGTGCGTCGCGTTCGGCGGATTGCCGGCCGTGGCCGCCAGGGGCTGAAACACGGGGGCGGCGGCCGGTGGCGCCGCGGCTTCGGTCGCCGTCTGCTCCGCCATGGCACTGGCCCACTCGTCCGCCATGGCCTGGGCGTCGTCACCAAGCGTTTGAGGGGTATCGCTCATCACTCGTTGTCCTTCGTGTAATCGCTGTGCGAATGGTTGATCATCTGGTTCACGCGCAGCGCATATTGACCGTTGAACACGCCGTAATTGCATTGCATCACGGGCACGCCGTCGACCTTGGCCTCGAGCACCTCGGGCACGTCGAGCGGAATCACGTCGCCCACGCGCATGTTGAGCAACTGCGAGAGCGTCATGTCGAACTGCGCGAGGTTGGTCACGATTTCGACGTCGGCCGCTTGCACCTGTTGCGAGAGCAGACGCACCCAGCGCTTGTCGACTTCGAGCGTCTCGCCTTGCAGGGGGCTCGAGAGCTGGTCGCGCATCGGCTCGATCATCGAGTACGGCATGCAGATATGGAATTCGCCGCCGACCGAGCCGAACTCGATGTCGAACGTGGTCGTGACCACGACCTCGTTAGGCGTGGCGACGTTGGCGAACTGAGTGTGCATTTCGGCGCGCACGTACTCGAACTCGACCGGATACACCGGTTTCCACGACGCCCCGTAGTTCTCGAACACCAGGTCGAGCAGGCGCGCGATGATGCGCTGCTCGGTCTGCGTGAAGTCGCGCCCTTCGACGCGCGTGTGGAACCGGCCGTCGCCGCCGAACAGGTTGTCCACCACGAGGAACACGAGGTTCGGGTCGAACACGAACAGCGCCGTGCCGCGCAGCGGCTTGATGTGGACCAGATTGAGGTTGGTCGGGACAGGCAGGTTGCGAATGAACTCGCTGTACTTCTGCACGCGTACCGGGCTGACCGAGATTTCGGCGCTGCGGCGCATGAAATTGAACAGGGCAATGCGGAACAAGCGCGAGAAGCGGTCGTTGATGATCTCGAGTGTAGGCATGCGCCCACGCACGATACGCTCTTGCGTCGCGATGTTGTATGGCCGGATGCCGGAATGCTCTTCCGACTCCGACCGGTCATCCTGTTCGCCGGTGACACCCTTCAGAAGGGCATCGACCTCTTCCTGCGACAGGAACTCCTCATGCGCCATGTATCACTCACTGAATTACAAACGCGGTGAACAGCACTTCGCCCACGGCCTGCTGCGGCATGTTGGCCGCGAACGGCTGCGCGACCAGTGTGCGGATCTCGCTCGCCAGACGGCGCTTGCCGTCGATCGTGGCGAGATCCTGCGGCTGCTTGGACGACAACAGCAGCAACACACGGCTGCGCACTTCGGGCATGTGCTGCGTGATGCGGGCTTGCGTCTCGGCGTCTGCCACCTTGAGCGAGAGGCCGATATGCAGATAGCGCTCGCCGTCTTCGCCCGTCAGGTTCACCGTGAACGGGTCCATGCTGACGAACACGGGGGGCGGCGGGGGCGGTGGCGCTTTCGCGGCTTCCTGGCGTCCGGTCAGCAAATACACGGCCGTTGCCGCGCCGGCAGCGGCCATAAGGGCTACCGCAACGATCAACAGAATCCATTTGCGCATGCTCCCTCCGGAGGGAGCCGCGGCTTGCGTCGATGCGGGATTTGCCATGTGTTCGCCTGCTATTGGGTAATGATTGTCGGCCAACCCGCCAACGGGTGATCGGCCGAAAAGAAGGGACAATCGCGTCTAACTCGCGTCTTTGTCTTAACGGCAGAAAAACCGGCTGGCTTTAGGGCGGTGCGACGCCCGGTCGCGCCGCTCGTGCGGATCCCGGGGGGAGATCAGGCGAACGTGTCGACGAGACCGTTGCTCACGCGTACCGGAACGCTCACGGTCGTGGCGAGCGTCGCGTCGTCGCTCTGGCCGAAGCCCGGGGTGCCGCGTGCGTTGCCGTTGCCGCTTCCATTACCGCTTCCGTTGCCATTCGCCCCTTGCTGGGCAAAGGCCTGTTGCTGCGAACTGTCGCTGCTCACGGTAGCGTTACCCAGCGCAATGCCATTGTTGGCCAGGCTTTCGCGCAGTTGCGGCAAGGCCGCCTGCACGGCGTCGCGCACGGCGGCGTGTTGCGAGACGAACATCGCCTGCGCCGAGTCGTTCGCCACGTTCAGCACCACGTGCAGCGGACCGAGATCGGGCGGATTCAGGCTCAATTGCGCCGTTTGTGCATGGGCGGACGAGAGCCAGACCACTTGCTGCGAGAGCTGGTTGTTCCAGTCCTGCGTCCCCACGCGCGCGTTCAGGGCGAGCGCGGCGGGCAGATTGGCCTGGACCGGCAACTGCGGTTGGGCGTCCAGCGCTGGCGTGGCCGTTTGCGCGATCTGTGCGGCCGCCTGCGTGGCGGTGGCTGTCGCCGCTTGCGCGGCGGTGTCGCGATGTCCCTGCGCTTGCGCCAGCGCGTCGGCCAT
>NZ_AKXS01000121.1:0-8975 GCF_000282835.1 Pandoraea sp. B-6
TGCCGTCGCATCGTCGATCCCGGCACCGGCCCCGCGCGCCGCGCTGCCGTCGGTGGCCGCTTCGGTGGGCCGCGACACGTCGCTTGAAGGCCGTCCGGAACAGCGCGTGCCGATGTCGCGCCTGCGCGCCCGTATCGCCGAGCGCCTGCTGCAATCGCAACAGACCAACGCCATTCTGACCACGTTCAACGAGGTCAACATGAAGCCGGTGATGGATCTGCGCAACAAGTACAAGGACAAGTTCGAGAAGGAGCACGGCGTGAAGCTGGGCTTCATGTCGTTCTTCGTCAAGGCCGCGGTCCACGCGCTCAAGAAGTACCCGGCCGTGAACGCCTCGATCGACGGTAACGACATCGTCTACCACGGCTACTTCGACATCGGTATCGCGGTCGGTTCGCCGCGTGGCCTGGTGGTGCCGATTCTGCGCAATGCCGACCAGCTGAGCCTGGCCGACATCGAGAAGAAGATCGCCGAATACGGCAAGAAGGCGGCCGACGGCAAGCTGTCGATCGAAGAAATGACCGGCGGTACGTTCTCGATCTCGAACGGCGGTGTGTTCGGTTCGATGCTGTCGACCCCGATCATCAACCCGCCGCAGTCGGCCATTCTGGGCGTGCACGCCACGAAGGACCGCGCGGTCGTGGAGAACGGCGAGATCGTCATCCGCCCGATGAACTACCTGGCCATGAGCTACGACCACCGTATCATCGACGGTCGCGAAGCCGTGCTGAGCCTCGTCGCCATGAAGGAAGCGCTGGAAGATCCGGCGCGCCTGCTGCTCGACCTGTAAGCGATAGCGCGCATTGCGCGGCGCTGCCCGGCCATCTTCGCATGGCCGGCGCGCCGCGCCTCCCCCTGCCGTCTACCTTCAGTGAGTCACAATCAAAATGGCAAAAGAATTTGATGTAGTCGTAATCGGCGCCGGCCCCGGTGGTTATATTGCCGCCATCCGCGCCGCCCAACTCGGTTTCTCGGTCGCTTGCGTCGAGAAATGGACCAACCCGGCCGGCAAGATGGTGCTCGGCGGGACCTGCCTGAACGTCGGATGCATTCCGTCGAAGGCGCTGCTCGCCTCGTCGGAAGAGTTCGAGAAGATCGGTCATCACCTGGCCGATCACGGTATCACCACGTCGGACGTCAAGATCGACATCGAGAAGATGCTCTCGCGCAAGCAGGGTATCGTCGACAAGATGACGGGCGGTATCGAATACCTGTTCAAGAAGAACAAGATCACGTGGCTCAAGGGTCACGGCACGATCATTGCCAAGAACGACGGCGGCTATCAGATCGATGTGAAGGGTGCCGAGGCCGAGTCCGTCACGGCAAAGAACATCATCATCGCTACCGGTTCGAAGGCGCGTCATCTGCCGGGCATGCCGGTCGACAACAAGCTCATCTCGGATAACGAAGGTGCTCTCTCGTTCGACACTGTGCCGAAAAAGCTGGGCGTGATCGGCGCCGGCGTGATCGGTCTGGAACTGGGTTCGGTATGGCGCCGCCTGGGTGCCGAAGTCACCGTGCTCGAAGCCATGCCGGAATTCCTGGCGGCGGCCGATGCCGGCGTTGCGAAGGAAGCGGCCAAGCAGTTCAAGAAGCAGGGACTGGACATCAACGTCGGCGTGAAGGTCGGCGAGGTCAAGACCGGCAAGAACAACGTCACGATCAGCTACACGGACAAGGACGGCAACGCCAAGACGCTCGACGTCGATCGTCTGATCGTGTCGGTCGGCCGCGTGCCGAACACCGATGACCTCGGCCTGGGCAACATTGGTTTGGCGACCGATGAGCGCGGCTTCATTCCGGTGGACGACCACTGCCGTACCAAGCTGCCGAACGTGTACGCGATCGGCGACGTGGTGCGTGGCCCGATGCTCGCGCACAAGGCCGAAGACGAAGGCGTGCTGGTGGCGGAAGTCATCGCTGGCCAGAAGCCGCACATCGACTACAACTGCATTCCGTGGGTGATCTACACGTCCCCGGAAATTGCCTGGGTCGGCAAGACCGAGCAGCAATTGAAGGCCGAAGGCCGTGAGTTCAAGCCGGGTCAGTTCCCGTTCGCGGCCAACGGCCGTGCGCTGGGCATGGGCTCGTCGGACGGTTTCGTGAAGGTGCTGGCCGATGCCAAGACCGACGAGATCCTCGGCGTGCACGTGATCGGCCTGAACGCTTCGGACCTGATTGCCGAAGCCGTGGTGGCGATGGAGTTCAAGGCGGCGTCGGAAGACATCGGCCGTATCTGTCATCCGCACCCGTCGCTGTCGGAAGTGATGCGTGAAGCCGCCCTCGATGTCGAGAAGCGCGCGCTGAACAAGTAAGTCGCTTTACGCTGACAGTACGATCAAAGGCGAGGCAACTCGCCTTTGTTTTTTCCCCGATTTCCTCTGCCCCCCGGCCGGTCGCCGCACCGCATGAACGTTCGCGAATACTATCAACAGGAACTGGCCGCGCGCGGCTACGAGCCCGATGAGGCGCAGGAGCGCGCCGTCGAGCGTCTGCAACAGTGCTACGACGAATGGGCGGCATACAAGGCCAGGCGTTCGAGCACCCTCAAGAAGTGGCTCGTGCATCCCGATCTGCCCAAGGGCGTGTATCTGTGGGGCGGGGTGGGCCGTGGCAAGAGCTTCCTGATGGACAGCTTCTACTCGGTGGTGCCGCTGCAGCGCAAGACGCGTCTGCATTTCCACGAGTTCATGCGTGAGGTGCATCATCAGTTGCAGGCGCTCAAGGGGCAGCCCGATCCGCTCGACGAATTGGCCAAACGCATCGCCAAGCGGTATCGCCTGATCTGCTTCGACGAATTCCACGTCTCCGATGTGGCCGACGCCATGATCCTTCACCGCCTGCTTGCCGAGCTGTTCAAGAACGGCGTGCAGTTCGTGATGACGTCGAACTATCGTCCCGACACGCTGTACCCGGACGGCTTGCATCGTGATCGCGTGCTGCCTGCGATCCGGCTGCTTGAAGAGAAGCTTGACGTGCTCAATGTCGACGCCGGCATCGACTATCGACGCCGCACGCTGGCGCAGGTGCAGGTCTATCACTATCCCCTTGGCAACGAGGCGAATCGAGCGCTGCGTGCGGCGTTTGCCGAGATCGCCGGGGTTCCCGACGAGAGCCCGGTGCTGCATATCGAGCAGCGCGAGCTGAAGGCCCTGCGTCGCGCGGGCGGCGTGGTGTGGTTCAACTTCCATATGTTGTGCGGGGGCCCACGTTCGCAGAACGACTATCTCGAACTGGCCAACCGCTTCCACACCGTCGTGCTATCGGACGTGCCGAAGATGACGCCGCGCATGGCGTCGGAGGCGCGCCGCTTCACATGGCTCGTCGACGTTTTCTACGACCACAAGGTCAAGCTGCTGATGTCGGCGGAAGTCGCGCCCGAGGAGTTGTACGTGGAGGGCACGCTCGCTAACGAGTTTGCTCGGACGGTGTCGCGTCTGGTGGAGATGCAGTCATTGGAATATCTTGAAGCTCCGCGTCGCGTGGTGGATACGTCGCTCACCTGAGCGTTGCGCGCCGCGTGTAGACCGCTCGCGGGTTTGCGCTCAGCGTGAGCGCGTGCCGCGATCGCCATGATCGCGCCCACGCGGGGCGTCGGCGGGCGGTGGCGGGGGCGCTTGCCGCTGTTCGCGCAGATGGTTGTAGATGTCGCCGCGCAAGTCGCCCTGCGGCCGTACGGCCTGAGGCGGCGGCCGTGACGGTTCAGGCCGTGCGCCGCCGCGGTGATTGCCGCGTCCGTCGGGGCGCTCGGCGCCCTGTGCAAACCAACTCTGGAAAAACCGGCTGTTCGACCACGGATGTGCCGTTGCGCCATGGGCGGTGACGGCCAGCATGACGCAACACGTCATCCGGACAAGTCGGGCGAGCCGCATGGTGCCACCTCCTTGTCGGTTGAACTGCCGCGTACCCTGCACGTACCATGCTCTGCCGAGTGGGCGAGCGCCGGAACGTGTCACGTATTTGCGGCCACGTTTCCAGAGTAAAAGGGCGCGGCGTCGCTTGCTGTAAAGATTTGTAAAGCAATGTAAGCCAGCAGGGGAGAGTTGCAGTACGTCGCCTACCATGCGCAGTTTGATTGACGGAGTTTTGCCATGCGTAAGCTGTCAAGGATCGCGATATCCCTCGGGGCACTGATTGTCGTGCTGGGTCTACTTTTCGGCACGCCGTATTACACGTTGTGGCGGGCGCGCGACGCGGCCGATGCGCGCGATGCGGCGGCGCTGTCGTCGTACGTCGACTATCCGGCCGTGCGTGAAAGCCTGAAAACGAGTCTTCACGACGAACTCTCGCGTCAGATGGACAAGCAGCGTGGCAACGCCTTCGGGGCCCTTGCCCTCGCGCTCGGTGGGTGGGTGTCGGATCGCGTTGTGGAGGCGTTGCTCACGCCGGAAGCGGTGGCGGCCATGCTGCGGGGTGACAGCACCGGATTGCCGCCAGCGCCCGGAGCGCCCGCGCCGCGCGATGCGGCACCGCAGGCGCAGGACAGCGCCCCGCTGGCGGCTCCGCCGGCCGCAGCCGACCCCTATGCCGCCAACTTGCCCGACGCGCGCTCAGGTGATGCGTCGCCGTCGTCGGGCAACACACCGCCGCGCACCACCACGCGGACCGAGTTTCAGGACTTCAATCATTTCCTTGTCCATGTGTCGCGCAGCGACCGTCCGACGCGCATCGTGACGTTCACGCTGACGCGACGCAATCTCGTGCAGTGGCGTCTGACCGCGATTGCCTTGCCGCCGTTGTAATCGTCGACGGCGGGCGGGCGCTCGGCGCGCGCGGCGATTTCGGCTAGAGGACTTCCTCAGCACGGCGTTACGCCTTTGGCGTAATCTGCAAAGCGACTCGCGCGAGTAGCGGTGCGGTGATGACGGCTATCGTGAGTCCTACGACAATCAATTCCGTATCCGGGAGGATGACAATCATGAAGCAAATTTCGAACGCGACGTCGTGGCGACGTCTGGGGGCGCACGCGCTCGTTGCAGTGGCATTGTTGGGTGGCGTTGCCAAGGCGGCAATCGCGGCCAATGACATGTCGCCGGTCGGCGTATGGAAGACCATCGACGACAACACCGGCAAGCCGAAGGCGCTTGTCACGATCTCGGAAAAGGACGGTGAATACGTGGGCGTCGTCACCAAGGGCCTTGGCGAAAACGACGATCCGGCGCGTGTGTGCACGGCCTGCACCGACGCGCGCAAGGGACAGAAGATGCTGGGCATGCAGATCATTCGCGGCATCCGCAAGGATGGCGAAGTGTATGACGGCGGCAAGATCCTCGATCCGGAAAATGGCATGGAGTACAGCTGCAAGATCACCGTGATCGACGGCGGCAAGAAACTCGACGTGCGTGGCTACCTCGGGATTTCGCTGCTCGGTCGCACGCAGACCTGGATCCGAGACCAGTAATCGGCGTCGCGTCGGGGGCGTTGCTACGATTCGTCTGCACCGCCACTGCGCGATAGGCAGATTCGGCAGGACGCCCAAGGCAAGAAGACCCGAACGAGTACTCGTCCGGGTCTTTTTTGTTGGCGTGCGAGCGCGACGCTAACGCAACACGCAACAACGTCACAGCGCGGTGGCCGCAACGTGTCATGAGATCGCCGACCTCGACGACTTCGATCACGTTCACAGCCGTCTGTCGGAATGAGCGACCGCTCGACGCCAGACACGGCAAAGCCCGGCCAGTGTCGCTTCACTGTCCGGGTTTGCCGTCGTCATTGGGCCTGCACCCCGCCGACGTTCCCCCCTCTCGCGATCTTGCGACGCTTCGGTACGTCGCGCTACTCTCCCATCCCCTGTCTCGTCACTGTCCCGCTGCCGTCTAGCTTTATTTGGCCACGCCGCCCAGCAGTCCCGTCACCGGCGCGAGGAGGCCGCTTGCGCCGCCCGTGCCGCTCGTGCTACCGGAACCGACGCTGGCCAGCGTCGCAAGCGGCGCAGTGACCGTGTTCAGCAGCGCCGTGACGGGGGCCAGCGCAGTGCCGGCACCGCCGCTGGCGCCCGAGGGACTCGTCACACCGCCCAACAGGCCCGTGACGGCCCCCAATGGATTGCTGCCGGACGCGCCCGTCGCACTCGACAGCCCGCCGAGCAAACCGGTGAGCGCGCCCAGCGGATTGTTGCCGCTCGCCGTGGTCGGCGTCACCGTGGTGTTCCCCACGTTGGCGAGCACGTTGCCGAGCGCATTCGGTTGCGTCGCGCTGGTGGTCCCTGAGAGCAGGCCGCCCGCACTCGTGACGGTGTTGCCCAGCGCCATGAGCGGATTGCCAAGGCTTGCGACAGCGGCGTTCGGTGCGGCCGCCTTGACCTGCGCGCCGGTCGAATTCAATGCGCCGCCCAGTGTGCCGAGCAGACCGGCCGCCGGAGTGCCCAGACCGGTGGTGTTGCCGAGCGTCTGCGTTGTCGTCGTGAGCGTATTGGTGATCGGTGTGATGGCCGACGAGAGGGCCGTCGTCGCTTGAACGACGGGGGCGCTCGTCAGTGCCTGAGTGAGTGCCGAACCGCCTTGCACGCCCCCCTGGCCAACGGTCGCGACGGCGGTGCCCAGCACGCCCGTGAGCGTGTCGATCGGTGTGTTCGCCAGCGGGCCACTCTTGCCGATGCCGGCAACGCCGCTGCCGAACAATACCCCGGCATTGCCGAGATCGGACACAACACCGCCCGTGCTCGCGAGCGTGGTGCCGACCGGGTTCGTGCCGGACGTGCCGAGCTGGCCCAGTCCGCTACCCACGCCTATGCCCAGGTCCGTGACGGCATTACCCGTTTGCGTGAGCGCGCCGCCGAAACCCTGCGTGGCTTGCGTGGCTACACCCGGCACCGTCGTGCCGGCGACCTGATTGCCGAGCGCGCTCACCACCGAGCCGACCGAACTGACGACACCGGCGCTGCTCGTGGTCGGATTCGTGGGGTTGGTCGGCGTGACGGGATTTGTCGGGTCCGACGGGTTGGTCGGCGTGTTCGCCGTGGCGCCGCTGCCGCCGCCCGAACTGGAGCAACCGGTAACACTGACGATGCTCGCCACCAGCACGGCAAGCATCGTGGGACGCAAAAGCTTCGACATGAGTTTTCTCCTCGTTGGGGTCGTGGTCATCGAGGTGCGCTCAGACCTTGGTCGACGCACTTCGGCCATTGGCGACCAGACCGGCGATGTCCTGATCGGCCTCGAAGCGAAGACGGAAGGTTTCGCTCTTCAGGGTGCGGATGCTCTGCACCAGGAAATCGTGAATCGCGGCGAGTTCGCTCTGGTCGTATGCCGCGCTGACCGCCGTGAGTTCGCGCGAGACTGAGGACAGGAACTGTTCGATCTGAGCGCAACGCTCTTCGATGGGGTGGATCATCACCATGCGCCGGTCGTGCGGGTTCTTCTCCCGCTCGACGAAGCCCGCGCGCTCGAGCCGATCGATGACCGTGGTGATGCCGCCCGAGCTGACGCCCATGAGTTCGGCGAGCTGGCCCGCGGTAATCGACTCGATTTCAAGGATGAGATCGAGCGCGTTCAGGTCGGTGACATTCAGGCCGAGCTGCTCGGCAAGCGCTGCGTGATACAGCGCCGTGTACACGGCGAGCCGGCGTCCGAGCGAGCGGACGATGCCGGCGACGAGATCGTTACGGTTCGTGTGTCGGTCGCTCATGGTGCCGTGCGATGTGTTGAGCGGGGAGGCCGTCGACGTCGCCCCGGAGGCGGCGCCCGAATCGACGCCGTATGTGTTGTGGCGGTGGCCGGCGGCGAACCCGTTGCCGGTGTCGCGCATGGCGACGGGTTCGGAAAGTTGCGGGGCGCAATCGCCATGACCGCGCATCAGAACGCTGGTGTCGGGAATGAAGCGGGCCATGGCATCTCCTTATCGATGAATCACGTGGTGCGCGCGCGATTCGCGCGACGCACCATTGGACGGGCGATTACTTGCCGACGCTGGCCACACTGCCGAGCAGGCTGGTGACCGGTGCGAGCAGTCCCGTCAGACCGCCCGTTGCGCCGCCCGAGCTACCGCCAGCCGTGCTCGTCACACCGGAGAGCAGGCTCGTGACCGGGGCCAGCGGGCTGCTGCTGCCGCCCGACGTGGCGCCACTCACCCCGCCGAGAAGGCCGGTGACCGGGGCGAGCGGGCTGCTGCCCGAACCGCCGAGGCCGCCGAGCAATCCCGTGACCGAGCCGAGCGGGTTCGACGAACCGCCTGCGGTCGTCGTGCCCAGGTTGCCCAGCAGCGATCCGAACGGATTCGCCGAGCCGGTGGAGGTGCTGCCGTTCAGGAACGTGCCGACGCCACCCACGGTGTTGCCGGTGGCAATCACCGTGTTGCCGAGTGCGGTGACGACCGGGTTCGATGACGTACCCTGCATCGTCGTGCCGACCGTGGCGACGCCGCCGCCGACCGTCTGCAGCAAGCCCTGTACCGGACTGCCCAGGCCCGTGGTCATTCCCACGGTGCGGGTGGTGTCGGACACGACATTGGTGATCGGCGTGATGGCCGACGAGAGCGCCGTGGTGGCCTGAACCACCGGGCCGCCCGTGAAGGCCTGTTTCAGGATCGCACCGCCGGCGATGCCACCTTGGCCGACGGTCGCGACCACGTTGCCAAGTGCCCCGGTCAGCGTATCGACGGGCGTGCCTGCCAGCGGACCGCTCTTGCCGACACCGGCGACGCCGCTGCCCAGCGACACGCCCGCCTGACCGAGGTCGGTCACGACATTGCCCGTGCTCGCGAGCGTGGTGCCGACCGGATCCGCCGAGGCACCCGTTTGGCCGAGACCGCTGCTCACGCCGTTGCCGAGGGCGGTGACGGCGTTGCCGGTCTGCGTGAGCGCACCGCCGAAGCCCTGCGACGCTTGCGTGGACACGAGCGGCAATTGGGTGCTGGAAACCTGATTGCCCAAGGCGCTGACGACGTTGCCGGCGGAACTCACGACGCCGCCTGCGCCGGTGGCGGTCGTGCCGACGGCATTCGGGGTGCCCGAGGTGCCGCCCGAAGCGCCGCTCCCG
>NZ_KB290521.1:0-20893 GCF_000282835.1 Pandoraea sp. B-6
GGAGGCTGGCCTGCGACGGTGTGGCGTCTTCATGCGAATCGGAAAGTCACGAAGGAACAGCGATGGATAAAGTCGATTGCGTGGTGATCGGCGCGGGCATCGTCGGGTTGGCCGTCGCGCGGGCGATGGCCATGGCCGGCCGGGAAGTGATCATCCTGGAATCCGAGCGCGCGATCGGCACCGGCACCAGCTCGCGGAACAGCGAAGTCATTCACGGCGGCATTTACTACCCACCCGGCTCGCTCAAGGCGACGTTGTGCGTCGAAGGCAAGCATCGCCTGTATGCGTTTTGCGCCTCGCATGGCGTGGCGCATCGGCGTTGCGGCAAGTTGATCGTCGCGACCAGCGATCGTCAGGTGGGCGAGCTCGAGGCCATTGCCGCCAACGCGTGCGCCAGCGGTGTCGACGACCTGCAATGGCTCACTGCAGGTGAAGTCGCCCGGCGCGAGCCGGCACTCCAAACCTTTGGCGCGTTACTGTCGCCGTCAACGGGCATCGTTGACAGCCACGGTCTGATGCTCGCCTTGCAGGGCGATGCGCAGAGCGCGGGGGCCATGCTCGCGTTCGACGCGCGCGTCGTCGGTGCCCGGGTGGGCCACGCCGACGGCATTGAGCTGGATGTCGACACGGCAGGTGTCACGTCGACGCTATGCGCCAGCATCGTCATCAACAGCGCAGGTCTTCATGCCGTGGATGTCGCGCGTACGTTCGTCGGCCTTGCCCCCGAATACATTCCGCCGCGCTATTACGCGAAGGGAAGTTACTTCACCTGTGCGCAGCGCGCGCCGTTCTCGCACCTGATCTATCCCGTGCCGGAGCCGGGCGGGCTGGGCGTACACCTGACGCTCGATCTCGCGGGACAAGCGCGTTTTGGGCCGAATGTGGCCTGGGTCGACGAGATTGACTACACCGTCAATGCCGCCGATGGCGATGGTTTCTACGCGGCGGTGCGGCGCTATTGGCCGGCATTGGCAGACGGCGCGTTGCAGCCCGGCTATGCCGGCATTCGACCGAAGATCAGCGCACCCGGCGAGCCGGCGGCAGACTTCCGCATCGATGGGCCGGCGGTGCATGGTGTCGCGGGACTCGTCAACCTGTTCGGTATCGAGTCCCCTGGACTGACGGCGTCACTCGCGATTGCCGAAGCGGTGCGCGCGGCGCTTTGACGTGCGTTTCGATGTGAAAACGCGCGAGGTGACCGGTGGTCACCTCGCGCGCATTGGGCCGCTATCTGGCTAACCCCGTCGTGCGGTTCCAACGGTGCCGCGGGCGTTGCGCGGCATGCCTGTCGGACAAGAATCGGTGTGAAGGTGGTCGGTCGTGGTGGGTTTGCCGATCAGCGGACGGCAACCGGCGGCTTCCACGAGGCCGGGTTGGTCCAGAACACCCCGCGCAGGCGATCGGTGTCGCCGCAGGGCGTGCTGCGGGTCGGCTTGCTGATCTGACCCGCGCAGGTGCTGATGTCGCGGCCCGATTGTTGCAGGCGCTTCAGGATCGTATCGAGCATGCCTGATTCGCGCCACTCGTTGAGTTTGCGGCGGCAAGTCGGCACGGAGGGGTACTGCATGGGCAGCTTGGACCAGCTTTCGCCCGTGAACAGCACCCACAAGACAGCATTAGTCAGCGTGCGCTGCTCGACTTGAGGGCGGCCACGCCGCTCCGTACGGACCGGACGGTCACAAATCAGATCACGCAGGGCGTGCCATTCAACGTCGCTCAGTTCAGTAAACATAACACCTCGACCCAAAACAAACGGAGGCGCCGCAGGGGGCGAGTCCGAGCTTCACGATCCGGCAGGTACCGATGCAATCCGGTAAGTGCTTATTCGTGAAACCTCGGCCAAGGCGGCGTCGTTCCCCGATGCTGGAAATACAAGCAACAAGCATGCCAGATCATCGGGTTCTCTTATGAAGAACGCCGCGGGCGGGGCGAACCACACTGCGAAGGGAGCGTTTGACCAGCAAAAAAACGCCCACTTGGCAGGTGGGCGCAGCTCCTGGGTGGCTATTGGGATAGGCAATCGCAAAAGCGTCAGGAGAAAAGGAATACGTGCCTTTTGGCCAGTCCGGATCGTTTATTATTCTCGGCCCCGGCCAGAGTGTCTCGCTCCACATGCGCCAGCTTGTCAAGCTTGCAACCGCCATGATGACAAAAAGCGCGCGTCGACGCGCTTCGGAATTACCCCCATTGCGGTGCATTGGCCGTGTTGCCGGCGAGTCGCCCAAGATGGGTGCTCACTTGCGCCCCGATAGGGCATGGTGACGCGAGGTAGGGCGCAACTCCGCGCGTACGCGGTGCAACCGAGTCCCGGGAGATGAGAAAGTGGCCTGGTCGCCGCGTGGCGTTTCGTCATGGCCCGACGGCGGGCCTGTGGCCTATAATGTGCGCCTTCGATGAATATCGTCTATCGGTTGCGCGGCACGCCTGCAAACCGGTCGGCGCCAGCGTGCGCAAACGGCATGAGCAACGACAGCGATAACAAATACTCCGTCCCGGGCCTCGAGCGTGGACTGCGCGTTCTGATGACGTTCTCGGCGCGCGAGCCCGTGCTGGCCGGGGCCGACTTGGCGCGACGACTCGGCATCCCACGCTCGACGGTGTTCCGCCTGTTGCAGACACTCGAAGCCGAGGGGTTCATCGAGAAGGCGGGGGACGATCGTCACTATCGGTTGGGCGTGGCAGTGCTTCGCCTGGGTTTCGAGTATCTGAATTCGCTTGAACTGACCGATCTCGGAACGCCGGTCATCGAGAAGCTGCGCGATGCCACGGGTTTCTCCAGCCATATTCTGATTCTCGATCAGCGCGACGCGGTGTTTGTCGCCAAAGCGGCGAGCCGTGAACTGGTGTTCGGCACGGTTCGCGTGGGCACTCGCTTGCCCGCCCATGCGACGGTCGTCGGACACATTCTGCTCGGCGACTACTCGCTGCCGGCGCTCAAGCAGCTTTACCCGGAAGCCAAGCTCGAAGGCTATACGGCCCACACGCCAACGACCGTGGAAGCGCTGTACCGTGTGGTCCAGGACGACATCGCCCGCGGGTACAGCATGAGCCAGGCATTCTTCGAGCAGAACATCTCGACGATCGCGGCGCCCGTGCGCAATCATCTCGGAAAGATCGTCGCCGTGATCAGTGTGACGATTCCTCAGTCGCGCGTAGAAGCGGACCTGCTCGAGAGCGGCATCGTCGAGAAGGTCGTGTCCGCCGCGGACGAACTCTCGCACAAGCTCAACTACCGCTCGGATCGCGCTGGCGCAACGTCGGCGGCGACGAAGTAAAGCGCGCCAGCTCGCGCGCCATGCCTTCGGCGTGTCGTCAGCATGTCGTCGACGGTGCACCCGCATCAGTGTGTCTGTATCAGCACGCCTTGATCACGCGTCTCTCCAGATTGCGCTTGTCTCGCTGAAACCACTTCGTCATAATTGTTTCGCCTAATAACCATCGTTCCATATTTGGTTAGTGTGAGGCGAACAAGGTGCCGCTGTCCCGCGGCTTATTACGAGACTCATCATGTCAGTTTCCCTGCGTCCGTCTGCGGCTCAGCGCCCGTCGCGCGTGCGTTTCTGGATGCTCTTCCTGGTCTTCGTCGGCACGGTCATCAACTATGTCGATCGCGCCAATCTCTCCGTGGCCGCCCCGATGCTCAAGCAGGAGTTCGGCCTGGACCCCGTCGCGCTGGGCTTTATCTTCTCGGCGTACGCGTGGACCTACGTCATCGCGAACATTCCGGGCGGCTGGGTCATCGACCGGTTCGGTACGCGTGCGATTTACGGCGTCGCCATTCTCGGTTGGTCGATGCTGACATTCATGCAAGGCTTCGCCTCGCGATTTGCTGCGTTGTTTGCCATGCGTCTGGGCGTGGGTATCGCCGAAGCGCCGACGTTCCCGGTCAACAACCGCGTGGTCTCGATCTGGTTTGCGCAACGTGAGCGTGGGGTGGCCACCAGTGTCTATCTGGTGGGCCAGTACATCGGCATGGCGGCCCTCACGCCCGTGCTGTTCTGGATCGCTCACACGTGGGGCTGGCGCGAGATCTTCTACGCGACCGGTCTCCTGGGCATTGTCTGGGCGGGCGTGTGGTTCGTCGGCTATCGCGACCCGGATCAATGTGCCTGGGTGAACGCCGCCGAGCTGGCGCACATTCGTCGCGGTGGGGCGCTTGTCGAGGTGGCGCCAACCGATCGGTCCGCCGCGAACGCTTTCCCGTGGCGCAAGTTGCTCGCGCTGTTCCGGAATCGTCAGATCATTGCGATCTGCGTGGGCAAGTTCGCGTCGCTCTCGTCGCTGTACTTCTTCCTGACGTGGTTCCCGACGTACCTGATCACCGAGCGCCACATGACGGTGCTCAAGGCGGGCGGCATGGCGTCCGTGCCTTTCGTTGCGGCGTCCATCGGCGTGGTTTGCGGCGGTCTGCTCTCGGACTGGCTACTGCGTCGCGGCGTGGCCGTGGGGACGGCGCGCAAGACGCCCATCGTGACCGGCTTGTTGCTGGTGCCGACCATGTCGCTCAGCGTGCTGACCGACGCCAACGGCCTCGTGATCGCCATCATGTCGTTCGCGTTCTTCGCGCAAGGCGTGGCCTCGGCCTCGTGGTCGCTGGTGGCCGACATCGCGCCGAAGGGCATGGTGGGCATCACGGGCGGGGCGGTGAACTTCGCCGGTAACCTGTCGGGCATCGTCACGCCGATTGCGATCGGGTTCATCGTCAAGGCGACCGGCTCGTTCGGCTGGGCGCTCGGGCTCATCAGTCTCTTCGCGATCGCCGGCGTGTTGTGCTACCTGTTGCTGCTGGGCGAGGTCAAGCGCATCGAGCTCGATGACGACGCGCCCGGTGAGCGGGGTGAGCGGGGCGAGGGCGATGATGTCAACGCGGATGCGCGCGCGGTTTGAACGGCCAGATCGGCGTCACGCGGCCACGGCTTGACGGCGATAGTCGCCGGGACGCGCCCCGGTCCATTTTCGGAACGCGCGAAAGAACGCGCTCGGATCGGCAAAGCCCAGCGACAGGGCAATCTCCAGCATCGGCTTGGACGTGTGGCACAGCGCATGAATCGCGAAATCGCGCCGCAGTTGGTCTTTGATCGACTGATACGACTGCCCCTCGTCCTCCAGTCGCCGACGCAACGTCGACGGTGTGGTGTGGAACTCGCCCGCCAGCGCTTCGAAGGCCGGCCAGCGATCGGTCGGCATCGTCTTCAAACGCCGCCGCACGCGCGCGACCATGCCCTTCGTATTCTTGTATTTGAGGATGATGTTGCCCGGCGCCGCGCGAAGGAATTCCTTCACGGACTCGTCGTTCTGCACCACCGGCAGGTCCAGGCAGGCCGCATCGAATTCGATGGCCGTATGTGTCGCGTGGAACACCAGACGCGGGGAGTACATCGTCCGATACTCGTCGCTGTATGCCGGCTCGGAAAATGAAAAATAGGCTGTGCTCAACGGCACTCGACGCGCGATCAGCCAGCACGTCAGCGCATAGAAGAGAATCAGCAGTGTTTCGTGCCCGAAGATGCGTGGCGACCGTTCGTCTGCGCGCTCACGGACTTCGAGTCGGGCCAGCGCGCCGTCCCGTACCAGATGCATCTGCAGGTCGTCGAGCAAGAGTCCCATGAAACGCGTTGCGCGTTGCAGCGCCTGCTCGAGGGTACGGCACGCGACGACGGTGTGACACAGCATCGCAAAGCTGCCGACTTTCATGCGGCGAGAATCCTGCCCGAAGAATTCGTCGTCGAGCGCGACACTGATCAGCCGCCACAACTGCGCGTAGCGATCCGCGGAAACGCGGGCTTGCGGGTGCGCGAGCAGCGATGGCGCGATATCCGCGGCATGCAGCAATGCCGCTGGATCGCCGCCGAGCCGCTCGACATGCGCCAACGCGTTAATCACGAAATGAATCGAAATGCTGCCTTTTTCCATGCGTCGCGAAACGGAACATCGTAGCAAGGGGACGCAACGATTCTAGCAGTGCGGCCCCTGATGACGCCCCCGATGCCGTCTGAAAACAGGATCGGCGCTTTCCGAATTCGCGTGCAGCGTATGACAGCGATACTGGCGACGACTTATTTCGGTGCCATGCGCAGCGCGCCATCGAGACGAATCACCTCGCCGTTGAGCATGACGTTCTCGACGATGTGGCGCACTAGCGCGGCATATTCCGACGGACGGCCGAGGCGAGGTGGAAACGGCACCGAAGCGCCCAGTGCGGCCTGCACCTCCGGTGTCATGCCGGCCATCATCGGCGTTTCGAAGATGCCCGGCGCAATCGTCACCACGCGCACACCAACGCGCGCCAGCTCGCGCGCGGCCGGCAGCGTCAGGGCGGCAACGCCGCCCTTCGAGGCCGCATACGCGGCTTGCCCGATCTGTCCGTCGAACGCGGCGACCGACGCCGTGTTGACGACCACGCCACGTTCTCCCTCGGCGTCGGCATCGCCCGCGGCCATGGCCGTTGCCGCGATGCGCAGCACGTTGAACGTGCCGATCAAATTCACGTTGACGATGCGGGCAAAGCTGTCGAGTCGGTGCGGACCTTGCTTGCCCAGAATGCGTTCGCCCATGACGAGCCCAGCGCAGTTGACCACGCCGTTCAGACGGCCGAACGCGCTTTGGGCCGTGTCGACCAGGCGCTGAACGTCGTCTTCGCGGGTAATGTCGGTCGCGACGAAACGCGCGGCGTCGCCCAATGCCTCGGCCTGTCGGGCGCCGGCATCGGCGTTGATGTCACCGAGCACGACCTTGGCGCCCGCGTCGACGAACATGCGGGCGGTGGCTGCACCGAGACCCGACGATGCGCCGGTGACGAGAAAGACACGATCCTTGATTTGCATGGGCTGCGATTCCTGAAAGAAAAGCGCGTTGAGGTTCAGACCGCGCCGGCGGACGTCTGCGCGGCCTTGGCGATTTCCTGGTTGCGCAAGATGAAGCGCTGAAGCTTGCCGCTCGGTGTTTTGGGCAGTTCGGCGACGAATTCGATTTCACGCGGATAGGCGTGCGTGGACAGCCGGTGGCGGACATGCGCTTGCAATTCCTGCGCGAGTGCGTCCGTCGGCGCGAACTGCGGGTGCAGCACGACGAATGCCTTGACCACTTCGGTGCGCTCCGGATCCGGCTTGCCGACCACAGCCGTTTCAACCACCGCGGGATGCTCGATCAGCGCACTCTCGACATCGAACGGCCCGATGCGATACCCGGCCGACGTGATGACGTCGTCGTTGCGTCCGACGAAGCTGATGCTGCCGTCGTCGTTGCGCTCGACAGTGTCGCCGGAGAGATAGTACTCACCCACGAACGCAGGCGTGTCCCGCTCCCAGTAACCGTTGAACCACATCAGCGGCGATTGCCGTCGATCGAGGGCGAGCACGCCCGGCTGCCCGACGGTGCACTCGTGTCCGTCGTCACCCAGCACGACCACACGATGTCCCGGCGACGCGAAGCCGGCAGTCCCGGCTCGCACGGGATGGGCCAGCGCATGGTGATTACAGACGACCATGCCGAGTTCAGTCTGCCCATAGTGGTCGTGAATGGTTACGCCGAGGTGCTCGGCAAACCAGCGAATGACTTCGGGGTTGAGTGGCTCGCCCGCACTGGACACGGCGCGCAGTTGTCCTTTCACGGGCGCGGCCGCCTTGTCGCCGCCCGCGATCAGCAGGCGAAATGCGGTCGGTGAGCCGGCCAGATTCGTGATACCCAGTTTCTGGATGATTCGGTACGTACTTTCGACGTTGAAGGGGCCGTCGTAGAAGGTGGTGGGAATGCCCATCGCGAGCGGGCCTGTCACGGCGTAGTACAGGCCATAGGCCCAACCCGGATCGGCAATGTTCCAGAACGTATCGGTCGGTCGCAGATCGACGGCGTCGCGCATGTAGCCGACGAACGCCAGGATCGCGCGCAATGGCACCATGACCGGCTTTGCGGCGCCGGTCGTGCCCGAGGTGAACATCATCAGAAACGGATCGTCGCCGCTGCGCGGCACCGGCGCGAAGTCGGGGGCGTGTTGCTCGACTTCATGCCAGAAGCTGAAGTCGCCCCGGCGCACCCCCTGCCCGCGCGGCCCGCTGACCGTGGCGACGGGCGGGCAGTGGGCCACTTCGTCGAGCTTGGCCCGATTGGCACCGTCGGTCACCACGAGCTTGCTCTGGGCGCTGTGCAACCGGTGTTCGATGGCCTTCGGGCCGAACGCCGTGAAGAGCGGTTGATACACCGCGCCCGCGCGCCAGGTGCCAAGAATCGTCACGAGCAGTTCGGGTGTGCGCGGCAACAGCCCGCTCACGCGGTCGCCGGGCTGCACGCCCTGTTCGCGAAGGAAATTGGCAAAGCGCGCGGAGAGCGTTTGCAATTGGCGAAACGTCCACGTTTGGCTCGTGCCGTCTTTCCCTTCCCAGAACAGGGCGATGCGCCCGGGAAGCGCATGGCGGTCGCAGCACTCGACGCACGCGTTCATCGCGTCGAGTTGGCCGGCAAGCGTGGCGCGCACGGTCGCGTCGAGGTCGAACGCGCGGTAGGTGTCGGCGTAGTCGGCAGTCATGGGTCGTCTCCTGTGGTCGGATGCCGGTCCGTAACAGCGCGCCTATGATGGAAAGGCTCGGGTACGCATCGCGGACCGCCGTGGCGCCGTCTTGATCTGGGACGCGGCGCTCACTCGGCATTGGCAAAATTCATCCTAATGCGTGGCGTCGGCGAGAGGCAATGCCCAAACGGGTCAGAGTATGTGAGGGATTTATCCACTCCGTCAGTGGGGACTTGAATGGTGGCGGGGCTCCCCGCCGGGCAAGGCGTTTCGGTGACGCAGACCGAACCGAGGGTTTTACCGAGGGTGGCTTCGTCCGTTTCCGATGGCAATTCCGCTCATGCAATTTGCTGCTTTTGGCTATGGTGCCGATGCGGCGCGATCCCTACACTGATCCCATCGATAGGGCACTGGTGCTGGCGATCCCTTCGGATAACGGCAGGGTGCAGGAGACAGAACATGGATTTCTATACCGAAGACCAACGCATGATTCGCGACATGGCGCGCACGTTTGCCAGCGAGCAGCTTGCGCCGAATGCGGCACAATGGGACCGCGACTGCGCGTTGCCCAACGCCATGGTCGCGCAAATGGGCGACCTGGGTTTGCTGGGGATGATGGTGCCCGAAACGTATGGCGGCTCGTACACGGATTACACGGCGTATGCCCTGGCGATGGAGGAGATTGCCGTCGGTTGTGCGTCGACCGCCACGATGATGTCCGTTCACAACTCCGTGGGTTGCGGGCCGATCTTGAAATTCGGCACCGACGCGCAGCGTGAGCGCTGGTTGCCGGATCTGGCTGCCGGTCGGAAAATCGGGGCGTTCTGCCTGACTGAACCGCAGGCCGGATCGGAGGCCAATAATCTGCGAACGCGTGCCGAGCGCCGCGGCGACAAGTGGGTGCTCAACGGCAGCAAGCAGTTCGTGACGAACGGCAAGCGCGCGGCGATCGCCATCGTGTTCGCCGTGACGGACCCCGCAGCCGGCAAGCGTGGCATCTCGGCGTTCATCGTGCCAACGCAGACCCCGGGGTTCGAAGTGGGGCATCCCGAGCACAAGCTGGGTATTCGGGCGTCGGATACGTGCCCGATCACCCTCGTCGACTGCGAGGTGGGCGACGATGCGCTCCTTGGCGAACCGGGGCAGGGACTGAAGATTGCGTTGTCCAATCTCGAAGGCGGGCGGATTGGTATTGCCGCGCTCGCGCTCGGCGTGGCGCGGGCGGCGTTCGAGGCGGCGCTGCGGTATTCCGGCGAGCGCCAGCAGTTTGGCAAGCCGATCCGTGAGCATCAGAGTATCGCGAACATGCTGGCGGACATGACGACGCGTATCAACGCCGCAAGATTCCTGATCTTGCACGCGGCGGCGCTGCGCACCCAGGGATTGCCGTGCCTGTCCGAGGCGTCGCAGGCCAAGCTGTTCGCGTCGGAGCTGGCGGAGTCGGTGTGCTCCGACGCCATCCAGATTCACGGCGGCTACGGCTATCTCGAGGATTATCCGGTGGAGCGTCACTACCGCGATGCCCGCATCACGCAGATCTACGAAGGCACCAGCGAGATTCAGCGTCAGGTCATCGCCCGCGCGCTGGACTGAGCGCGAAACGGCAAAGGTGGCAAGCGATACGGCGACGAGATCATGGGCCTGGCGGCGACGATCGGCGCAGCATGGCTAAGGGGGAGGGGGAGGGGGAGTGATTCAGCATGAGCGCGCCGTCGAGGCGCAAGACGAAGTGTTGTTCAACGTGGTCAATGGGTTCGGCGTTATCACCCTGAACCGGCCGAAAGCGTTGAACGCGATCACGCACGGCATGGTGCGATCGATGTGGCGCCAGCTCAATGCGTGGGCCGACGACCCCGCGGTGCGGGCCGTGCTGATCGAAGGCGCGGGCGAAAAGGCCTTCTGCGCGGGCGGCGACGTGCGAGCGCTTCATGAAAGCCGCGTGAACGACGCGAGCGATCACCAGGCGTTCTTCATCGACGAATACCGTCTCGACTATCTGATACACCGGTATCCGAAGCCATATATCGCGCTGCTCGACGGGATTGTGATGGGAGGCGGGATGGGCGTCGCGCAAGGCGCGGCGCTGCGCATCGTTACGGATCGCACTCGACTGGCGATGCCGGAGACGAGCATCGGCCTGTTCCCCGACGTGGGCGCCAGCTGGTTCCTCGGGCATCTGGCACCGACGCTTGCGCGCTATCTCGGTCTGACCGGCGCAACGATTACTGCGGCCGACGCTCTGTATTGCGGGCTCGCGGACGTCTGGCTCGAAGGAGACGCGCCGCAGCAATTACGTGCGGCACTTTTGCATTTCGATTGGCCGGAGGGCGCTCCGGCAAGTGACGCGAAGCTCGGCGCGGACGGGATGGGTGGCGCAGGACGGGCAGGACCGGCGTGCGACGCGAGCGAGGCCCACGATGCAGGCGACGCAAGCCGGGCAGACCGCCATGCGTCGGTATCTGCGTCCGCCGATCTGCTGGAACGGCTTCGATCCGTTATCCTCCCGCTGGGGCGCACGTGGACCGACGCCGCGCCGTTGGCGCATGTGCGCGCCACCCTCGACCGGCATTTCAGTGCGATCGACGTACGGGGTATCGTGGCATCGCTCGCCAGCGACGCGCAGACCCCCTGGGCCGTCGACACGCTCGCGTTGTTGCAGCAGCGCTCGCCGCTGAGCCTGTGCGTGACCGACCGACAATTGGCGAAGGGACGTCGGCTCGATCTGGCCGACGCGTTTCGCATGGAGCTGGTGCTGGGATATCACGCGTTCGCGTCCGGTGATTTCGTCGAGGGCGTGCGCGCCCTGCTGATCGACAAGGACAAACAGCCGCGATGGCGCTACGCCACCCTGGATGAAGTCCCGCAGGCACAGGTCGAGGCCTTCTTCGTCTCGCCGTGGCCGCAAGGCGAGCATCCCCTGAAAGCGTTGGGAGATCATTGAACTTCGGCGAACGCATGCGACAATGCCCGCTTTGCGGGGGACCGCACCATCCGTTGGAGTCCAGATGCTTGTCGAAATCGCCCGTCTACTCTTAGACCTCGTCTTCTCGCTATTCGGCGCGTTGTTGCTGTTGCGCGTGTGGATGCAAGCGACGCAATTGCCTCCGCGCAATCCGCTCTCACAAGGGGTGTTCCAGTTCACCAACTGGATGGTGTTGCCGTTGCGGCGTATCGTGCCGGGCGTGGGCGGCATCGACTGGGCGAGCTTGATCGCCGCATGGCTGTGCGGCATCGTCTATCTGGTGCTGATCACCGCCGTCGTGGGCGTCTCGCCGGTCGCGGTGTTCCCGCGCGGCTTGCTGGTGGCGTTGGTGTTGGTGGCCAAGTGGGGCGCCAACCTCGTGATGTGGATGACGCTGCTGATGGCCGTGCTGTCGTGGGTGAATCCGCGTGCCGCCGCCATGCCGATTCTCCAGCACTTGCTCGACCCGCTGCTGCGCCCGATCCGTCGCGTCATTCCGATGGTCGGCGGCTTCGATCTGTCGCCGCTGGGACTGTTCCTGCTGATGCAGATCCTGCTGATCGTGCTCGCGCGCTTAAGCCTTTTCTTCGCGACGCTCTGATGCATTGGCGGGCAGCGTCGCTGCCTGCCGACACTCACGGGCGGTCGAGCCGATGAGCAATCTCGTTGCCGCCATCGCCCCTGCTGCTGCCGCCGTCCTCGCCGTCCCCGCTGATGCGGTCGGTGCGGACCGTGCGCTGACAACACGCCCTCCCGCTTGCCCTGCGTGACGCGCGTCTGACATCGTCGGCCGCGGCGTTTACGCGCGCTCTCCGCCCGCTCGCACCAGCCCCAGCCGATGCAGAACGCGGCGACCATCCTCGGTCACGATCACTTTGGCTTGTCCCTCGTCGACATTGACATGCACCAGGTGCGCTTGCTCGAGCGCCGCGAGGTCCGGCGGTTCGAGCGCATCGGCATCGATCGGGCCAAGGGATGCGGCCGCCAGCAACAGCGTGGCGATTTCATGCGGGCTCAGCATGGTCATGCTCCTTGAGGCAAAGGCTTCTCGTCAGCGTACCGGGCAAATGTAAGCCCTCGGCTACGCCATGTTTACCGCACGTTACGACTCGCCTCCGGCCCCGCCTCCCCAGAAGATCCTTCGACAGTGCTGCGGTGCGGCTGCCTGACGGTTCACGTCGGTCGCAAATCGCCGCGCGGTGACGCCGTACGCCTAACGTCGGATCGCAAAGCGTCCGGCAAGTTCGTGCATTCGGGTTTCCCCTAGTATGACCGCTTTTTGCGTCTCGATGGCGGGCTTCCCCCCTGTTTTGACAGGGGTTGCCGCGAAACTCGAGGGGACGCGCGCTCGCCTCGCCCTCATTTGAACTATTTTTTTTCTTTTGACGGGGGGTCAATGAAAATATACTTTCTTCGTCACCCATAGAACGCCTTGGTCCATGATTAACGCCGATTCGTTGCCCGCCGATTTGCCGCTCACCGAGCGCATCGTGCGCGCCATGCCCGATCTGACGCCCGCGCAGCAGCGCATGGCGGCGTTCGTGCTCGACAACACGTTTCGTGCGGCGACCATGCGTATCGACGAATTTGCCGACGCCGTCGGCGTGTCGCTCGCCACTGTCAATCGCTTCGCCCGCGCGCTCGGCTTCGACGGCTATCCGCAGTGCCGGGCCGCGATGGTGCGCGGGTTCGAGGCGACACTGGCTCCCATCGAAAGCCTGCGCACGAGCAAAGCGCAGGCGAGCGCCAGTGCCGATGTGATGGCGGCATCATTGGCGCAAGCCGCCGAGAACCTCGAATGGACGCGTCGCACGCTCGACGCAGCCACTTGCGAGCGTGCCGTGGACGCGATTCTGCAGGCGCGGCGCATCTACGTGCTGGGGCTGGGCGCGAGCGGTTATCTCGCCGGCCTGCTGCATCACGGTCTCGATCCATATTGTGAGAATGTGCAAGCGGTGGTCGGCGCCGGGGGATCGACGCATGCTGCGCGCCAGCTCTTCAAACTGCGCGAGGGCGATCTGGTGATCGCGCTCGCCTTCCCGCGGTATGTGACGGACACCATCACGCTTTGCCGACGCCTGCGCGGGCGCGGCGTGCCCTTGTTGGCGCTCACTGACAGTCCGACGTCGCCGTTGGCTCCGCTTGGCGACATCGTGATTTTCGTGCGCAGCAAGCCGCGGCTGTCCAGCAACTCGGAAGCGAGCGTGCTGGCGATGATCGACGCCCTGTGCGACGCCGTTGCCCAACGCGCCAAACACGCCGTCGATCGCGCGACGGAACTCACCGATTTCCTGCTGCCGTGGCTCGATTCCGCCTCGCTGGCCCCGGCGGCCACGGCAGTCCGTCCGGCTAACGTGCCGGCAGGATCGGCCGTGGGTCAAATCGTTACGCCGCAACGCACGGTGGCCACCACGGCCACGGCGAAGGCGTTGACAAGCGCGACCACGGCGGCAGGCGTCACGATGCAAAGCCAACCGAACCCGGCCCCACCGGCCATGCCCCGACTTGCGCCGGGCCGTCAGGACAGAAAGGACAAAGCCTCATGAGTCACGCCCAACGCGCGGTCATCGCCATTCATGGCGGTGCCGGAACCATCAGCCGCGACACCTCGCCGGCGGAAATCGCGGCCTATCAAGAGGCATTGGCCGACGCCTTGCGCGCGGGCCAAACCGTGCTCGCCGCGGGCGGATCGGCGCTGGAGGCCGTCACCGAAGCCGTGCGTCACCTCGAAGATTGTCCCCGCTTCAACGCGGGACGCGGCGCCGTGTTTACCCACGAGGGGACACACGAACTCGACGCGGCCATCATGGACGGTGCCACGCTCGACGCGGGCGCTATCGCCTGCGTGCATCGCGTGCGCAACCCGATTCTCGTCGCCCGCTCGGTGCTCGAACATAGCCCGCATGTGTTGCTCATGGGCGAGGGCGCGGAAGCCTTCGCGGCGGCCAACGGCGCCGAACTGGTCGAGTCGGGGTACTTTTTTACCGAAGGTCGCTACGCCCAATGGCAACGCGCGCTGGCCGATGCGGCGGTTGCGCTCGACCACGACATGCCGCTCAAGAAAGAGCCGATCGATCCCGACACCAAGTTCGGCACAGTCGGGGCGGTGGCATGCGACATGCAGGGACACGTGGCGGCCGCGACGTCCACCGGGGGCATGACGAACAAGGCAGTCGGCCGCGTGGGCGACACGCCGCTCATCGGCGCCGGGTGCTATGCGAACGATGCGACAGCGGCCGTTTCGGCGACGGGGACCGGCGAGGCGTTCATCCGTACGGTGGCGTGTTACGAAGTGGGCGCGCTGATGGCCTACGCGGGCCTGTCGCTCGCCGATGCCGCCGAGCGCGTGATTCATGAGCGGCTGCCGCGCGTGCAGGGTCGTGGCGGCCTGATCGCCGTCGACGCGCAAGGCAACGTCGCACTGCCCTTCAATACCGAAGGGATGTATCGAGGCGTGGCCCGCGTGGGCGAGACGCCCGTGACGTCCATTCACGAGTAACGCTCCAAGGCGAGGGGCCTGGCCGTCATCGGTCTGGCCCTCGGTATCGCCGGCATCACTGGGTATCACTCGGCATCACGCCGAATCAAGATTCAGACCAGCAAGCGAAGATTAGCGAGGACAGGCGTGGCAGAGCGCAAGACAACCCCTACGATTTCGTTGCCCGACGAGCGCGTGCTCGACGTGCGCGACCTTACCGTGCAGTTCGCGACGTCCGAGCGCATGGTCACGGCCGTGCGCGACCTGTCTTTCCATGTCGACCGTGGCGAGACGCTCGCCATCGTGGGCGAGTCGGGCTCCGGCAAGTCGGTGACGTCGCTGGCCGCCATGCGCCTCGTCGAGACCGGAGGGGGACGCATTGCCCAAGGCTCGATGGTCATGCGCCGCCGCAATGGCAAGCTCGTCGACCTCACGCGAGCGAGCGGCAGCACCATGCGCAGCATTCGCGGCGCGGACATGGCGATGATTTTCCAGGAGCCGATGACCTCGCTCAACCCGGTGTTCCCGGTGGGCGAACAGATTGCCGAATCGATTCGCCTGCACCAGGGCAAGGACACCGCCGCCGCGCGTGCCGAGGCCCTGCGCATGCTCGAACTCGTGCGCATTCCCGAGGCGCGCCGCGTGCTGGACCGCTTCCCGCATCAGCTCTCGGGGGGGATGCGCCAGCGCGTCATGATCGCGATGGCACTGTCGTGCAAGCCGGGCCTGCTGATTGCCGACGAACCCACGACCGCCCTCGACGTGACGATTCAGGCGCAGATCCTGCAACTGATTCGTGCGCTGCAAGACGAGATGCACATGGGTGTCGTGTTCATCACGCACGACATGGGCGTGGTGGCGGAAGTGGCCGACCGCGTGCTGGTCATGCATCGCGGCGACGCGGTGGAAGAGGGGCCGTCGCGCGAGATTTTCGCGGCACCGCGCGAGCGCTACACACAGGCACTGCTCTCGGCCGTGCCGCGTCTGGGCTCAATGCAGGGGACCGACCTGCCGGCGCGTTTTCCGCTGCTGCGCTACGACGCCCCGGCCGACGCCAAGCCCGTGGCGCAAACGCCGCAACCGCCGGTGCGGACCGACGCCGGTCCGATCCTGCGCGTGAAGGATCTGGTCGCCCGCTTCGATGTGCCGTCAGGGTTGTTCGGCGGCGTGAAGCGGCGCGTGCACGCCGTCGAGCGCGTGAGTTTCGATCTGTATCCGGGCGAGACGCTGGGTCTCGTGGGCGAGTCCGGATGCGGCAAGTCAACCACTGGCCGCGCGTTGCTGCGTCTGGTCGCCAGCCAGGGCGGTTCCATCGAATTCGGCGGCAAGCCGATTCAGGATCTCGCAGGGCGCGCACTGCAGCGGTTGCGCCGCGACATCCAGTTCATTTTCCAGGATCCGTTCGCGTCGCTCGATCCGCGCCTCACCGTGGGCTTCTCGATCATGGAGCCGTTGCTCGTGCACGGCGTGGCCAGCGGTGCCGAGGCCGAGCGGCGCGTGGCCGAACTGCTCGAGCGGGTTGGACTGCCGGCCGATTACGCCCAGCGCTATCCGCACGAGTTCTCGGGCGGGCAGCGTCAACGCATTGCGATTGCGCGGGCGCTGGCTCTCAACCCGAAGGTCGTGATCGCCGACGAATCCGTCTCGGCGCTCGACGTGTCCGTGCAGGCGCAGATCATCAACCTGATGCTCGATCTGCAGAAGGAGTTCGGCATCGCGTTCCTGTTCATCTCGCACGACATGGCGGTCGTCGAGCGCATCAGCCATCGGGTGGCGGTGATGTTCCTCGGCCAGATCGTGGAGATCGGGCCGCGTCGCGCCATCTTCGAAAACCCGCAGCATCCGTACACGAAGAAGCTGATGTCGGCGGTGCCGATTGCCGATCCGTCGCGTCGTCACGCCAAGCGCGAGTTGTTGACGGAAGAGATTCCCAGCCCGATCCGCGCGGTCGGCGATGAACCGCAGGTGCAGCCGCTGGTGGAAGTCGGCGCGGGGCACTTCGTGGCGCGTCACCGCGTGGCCGGCGCTTATTGAAGGTGATTCAGTAGTTCAGGCAGTTCCCAGTTGCAGTTCTCGTTGTAGCCACAATGCCCGCCAAGGGACGCAGTCGCAAGACGCGCTCGCGGCGACCCCGTCAGACAAGAAGGAGAAAGACAGATGTCGAAAAACGCTTTGTTGGGCGCTCGCTGGAAAACCGCGATCGCGTCCGTCGCCATGGCGTCCGCGGTGCTCAGTGCAGCCCCGGCGTTCGCCGCCAAGGATGTCGTGATGGCCGTGCAGTCGACGTTTACGACGATGGACCCGTACGACGCCAACGATACGCTGTCGCAAGCCGTTGCCAAGTCGTTCTACGAGGGCATGTTCGGCTTCGACAAGGACATGAAGCTCATCAACGTGCTGGCCGACAGCTATACGGTGTCGCCGGATGGCCTCGTCTATACGATCAAGCTCAAGTCGGGCGTGAAGTTCCAGGACGGCACGACCTTCGATGCGGCCGCCGTCAAGGCCAACTTCGACCGCGTGACGAACCCGGACAACAAGCTCAAGCGCTATAACCTGTACAAGGAAATCGCCAAGACGGAAGTGGTCGATCCGCATACGGTGAAGTTCACGCTCAAGGAGCCGTTCTCGCCGTTCATCAACACGCTGGCGCACCCGTCGGCCGTGATCATTTCGCCCGAGGCGCTCAAGAAGTACGGCAAGGACATCGCCTCGCACCCGGTCGGCACCGGCCCGTTCGAGTTCGTTGAATGGAACCGCACCGATTACGTGAAGGTGAAGAAGTTCGACGGCTACTGGAAGAAGGGCTATCCGAAGGTCGACACGATCACCTTCAAGCCGGTCGTCGACAACAACACGCGCGCCGCCGTGATGCAGACCGGCGAAGCCGGGTTCGCTTTCCCGTTGCCGTATGAGCAGGCCGCGACCCTGAAGGCCAGCGGCAAGGTCGATGTGATCGCCGGCCCGTCGATCATTCAGCGGTATATCAGCTTCAACACCCGCCAGAAGCCGTTCGACGATGTGCGCGTGCGTCAGGCGATCAACTACGCCATCAACAAGGAAGCGCTGGTGAAGGTGGCCTTCTCGGGCTACGCAACGCCGGCTGAAGGCGTGGTGCCGAACGGGGTGGATTACGCCGCCAAGACCGGCCCGTGGCCGTACAACCCGGCCAAGGCGAAGGAGCTGCTCAAGGAAGCCGGTTACCCGAACGGCTTCGAGACCACCCTCTGGTCGGCTTACACGTTCACGACGGCGCAGAAGGTGATCCAGTTCGTGCAGCAGCAACTGGCGCAGGTCGGCATCAAGGCGCAGGTGCGCGCGCTCGAAGCCGGTCAACGTGTCGACCTCGTCGAGTCGGCGCCGGACCCCGACAAGGCACCGGTGCGTATGTACTACGTGGGCTGGTCGTCGTCGACGGGCGAAGCCGATTGGGCGCTGCGTCCGCTGCTGGCCTCCGAGTCGTTCCCGCCGAAGCTGTTCAACACGGCGTACTACAAGAACGATGCGGTGGATGCCGACTTCAACAAGGCGCTGCTCACGACCGACCGCGCCGAGAAGGCCAAGCTCTATACCGACGCGCAGAAGAAGATCTGGAACGACGCGCCGTGGGCGTTCCTCGTGACGGAAAAGCTGCTGTATGCGCGCAACAAGAACCTGTCGGGCGTCTACACGATGCCTGACGGATCGTTCAACTTCACCGATATCTCGATGAAGTAAGCGCCGCGCGCAAGTGTGACGTGCCCGCGCCGCCGGCATTGGCTGGCGGCGCGGTTTACCGCAAGACATGGTTTGGCAAGACGTTCGGCAAGACTGCGATGCTCAATTACTCTCTCAAGCGCCTGTTCGGCCTGATTCCCACGCTGCTGATCGTGGCTGTGCTGGTGTTCGCCTTCGTGCACATGTTGCCGGGCGATCCGGCGCGTCTGGCCGCCGGTCCGCAGGCGGACGAGGCGACCGTGGCGCTGGTGCGCCAGGATCTCGGCCTCGACAAGCCGTTGCTCACGCAGTTCACTAACTTCATCACGCACGCGGTGCGCGGCGACTTCGGGCTGTCGATGCGCAGCAAGCAGCCGGTCTCCGAAGAGATCGGCAGCCGCTTCATGCCGACGCTGTGGCTCACGCTGGTGAGCATGATCTGGTCGGTGATCATCGGCATGGGCCTTGGGGTCGCCTCGGCGGTCTGGCGCAACCGCTGGCCCGACCGGCTGGGCATGACGTTCGCCGTCTCCGGTATTTCGTTCCCCGCCTTCGCGCTGGGGATGCTGCTGATGCAGGTCTTTTCGGTGCAGCTCGGCTGGCTGCCCACGATGGGCGCCGATTCGTGGAAGAGCTATATCCTGCCGTCGATCACCCTCGGGGCGGCGGTGGCCGCCGTGATGGCGCGCTTCACCCGCTCGGCGTTCGTCGACGTGTTGCACGAAGACTTCGTGCGCACGGCGCGCGCGAAGGGGCTCAATGAAATGCGCGTGGTCTTCAAGCACGCGCTGCGCAACGCCATGATTCCCGTCGTCACCATGATGGGCTTGCAGTTCGGTTTCTTGCTCGGCGGCTCGATTGTCGTCGAGGTGGTCTTCAACTGGCCGGGGCTCGGGCGTCTGCTGATCGATTCGGTCGAGATGCGCGACTACCCCGTGATCCAGGCGCTGGTGCTGCTGTTCTCGCTCGAGTTCATTCTGATCAACCTCGTGGTCGACGTGCTGTACGCCGTCATCAACCCGACCATTCGCTACAAGTGAGGCACGCACCATGAACGCGGGTCAACCGACTACTACCGCCAACGCCGCGGCCTCCGCCAGCCAAACGCGCGTGCGCACGCCGTGGCGTGAGTTCTGGCGCAAATTCAAGAAGCAGCACATCGCGATGGTCGCCGGGGCGTTTGTGCTCGCCCTCGTCATCATCGCGATTCTCGCGCCGCACCTCGTGCCGTTCGATCCGGAGAACTATTTCGACTACGACGCCCTGAACGCCGGGCCGTCGGCGACGCATTGGTTCGGTGTCGACTCGCTGGGGCGCGACATCTTCAGCCGCGTGCTGGCGGGCACACGGATTTCGCTGGCCGCCGGGTTCGGATCGGTCGCCCTCGGTGCGGTGATCGGCACGGTGCTCGGGCTGCTCGCGGGCTATTACGAAGGCTGGTGGGATCGCATCGTCATGCGCATTTCCGACGTGCTCTTCGCGTTCCCGGGCATTCTGCTCGCCATCGGCGTGGTGGCCGTGTTGGGAAACGGCATGATCAACGTGATCGTCGCCGTCGCCATCTTCTCGATCCCGGCCTTCGCGCGGCTCGTGCGCGGTAACACGCTGGTGCTCAAACATCTGACGTATATCGAAGCGGCGCGCTCCATCGGGGCGTCGGACTGGACGATCATCATGCGGCACATCCTGCCGGGCACGGTGTCGTCCATCGTCGTGTATTTCTCGATGCGTATCGGCACGTCGATCATCACCGCCGCGAGTCTGTCGTTCCTGGGTCTGGGGGCGCAACCGCCCACGCCGGAGTGGGGGGCCATGCTCAACGAAGCCCGCGCGGACATGGTCAACGCCCCCCACATTGCCATCTTCCCGAGCTTGGCCATTTTCCTGACCGTGCTCGCGTTCAACCTGCTGGGCGACGGCCTGCGCGACGCGCTCGATCCGAAGCTCGACCGGCATTGATGTCTGCGCAGGAGCGCCGCATGATACCGTTGACGGACCCGCGCGAAGCCTTGTTCGGTGCGCCCTACGTGGGGCATCTGCCGGCCGGGCCGCGCCATGCGATCACGGACGTGCCGGGCGTGTACGTCGGTCATGCCACCCTCGCGCAAGGCCCGGTGCAGACCGGCGTGACAGTGGTGTGCCCGACGCCCGCCAACGCTGCCGCCGCGGAAGTGCCCGACGCCGGCTGGGATCCGTTCCGCGACAAGATTCCGGCGGCCGCGGCCGTCATCAACGGGTTCGGCAAGAGCGTCGG
>NZ_KB290521.1:20925-34768 GCF_000282835.1 Pandoraea sp. B-6
GCGCTCACCAACACGTTTTCCGTCAGTCACGTGGTGCTTGGCCAGTTGCGCGCGGCGATCGCGGCGAATCCGGGCATCGGCCGTGGCAGCCCATCGCTGAATCCGACGGTGCTCGAATGCAACGACGGTTATCTCAACGATATGCAGGCGTTTGCCGTGACCGAGGCGCACTATGCGCAGGCGCTGGCGAACGCGTCGCGCGATGTCGCGCAAGGCGCGGTCGGCGCGGGGCGCGGCATGTCGAGCTTCGGCCTCAAGGGCGGTGTCGGCTCCGCGTCGCGCATGCTCGAGACGGCCGGGGCGACCTTTACCGTCGGCGTGCTCGTGCTGTCGAACTTCGGCCGTCCGTCGCAACTGACGATCGCCGGCCGTCATGTCGGGCCGGTGCTCGACGCGCGTCTGGCGCAGCCGGCGTTGAGCGCGGCACCTGAGCGCGGCTCCATCATCATGCTGGTGGCCACCGACGCGCCGCTCGATGCGCGCCAATTGCGCCGGGTCGCCACGCGTACCGGTGCCGGCCTGGCGCGCACCGGGTCCGTGTACGGTCACGGCAGCGGCGATGTCGCACTCGCCTTCACCACAGGTTATACGGTGTCGCATGACGCGACGGGCCGCGTCGCCCCCGCCGCGCTTGTACCGGACGCCTTGCTCGATCCGATTTTCCAAGCCACGGCGGACGCCACCGAGCAGGCGATCCTGCACGCGCTCTTTGCGGCCGAGTCGGTGCTCGGGCGCGATGCGCACGTGCGCCGTGCCCTCGCCGACGTGCTGCCCGACTGGGCCTCGCTGTAAGCCTTTCACGACATAGCCGACATCATGCGAATTCTGATCTCCACCGATATCGAAGGCGTCGCGGGCGTCTTCCACGCTGAACAGACCCGGGCGGGCAATGGCGAATACGAACGCGCGCGCCGCTGGATGACGCACGAGGCCAATGCGGCGGTCGAAGGCGCGTTTGCCGGCGGCGCGACCGAAGTGATGGTCAACGATTCGCACGGCGGCTTTCGCAACCTGCTGCCGGACGAACTCGATCCGCGCGCCCGTCTCGTGCTGGGCAAGCCGCGCTATCTTGGCATGGTGGCGGGGGTGGAGGCCGGTTGCGATGCGCTCTTCATGATCGGCTACCACAGCCGATCGCAGAGTGCCGGGATCCTGGCGCATACGATCAACAGCTTCGCCTTCGCGCGCGTGTGGCTGGCGGGGGAGGAAGCGAGCGAGGCCATGTTGTACGGCGCGCTCGCCGGCGAGCGCGGTGTGCCGATGGTCATGGCCAGCGGCGACGACGTCTTCTGCGAAGAGACGCAACTGATCTTCCCCCATGCGCATTACGTGCAGACGAAGGCCGCCTGGGGACAGGGCAGTGGCATGACGCTCAACCCGAGCCAGTCGTGCGACCTGATCCGCGACGCCGCCAAGGCATCGCTCGCGGACCCACGCACGTGGCATGCCTACCGGGTCGAGACGCCCGTCGAGGTGCGCCTGCAGGCACAGACCCCCGCGCTGGCCGACCTCTTCTGCCAGTGGCCGACGCTCGAGCGCGTCGACGGCGTGACGCTGCAATTCGTCGCGCCAAGCGTCGAGGCGGCGGTGCGGGTACTGAACTGCCTCTCGGCGATGTCGTTCATGTTGCGCTGAGTGCCGTTTTGGCGCCGCCCCCCCCGTCCCATGTTGTTAAGGCGCTACTGAATTAGGGTTAGCCGTCACGAAATGTCAATGCCTGGCATGCGATAATCCGTAATATTTCGTAACGGCGGCGCCGTGCTATCGGTCGTCCCCCTGGATTATTGAGCGCCGGCGGGGCCGGGCGAGGCATCATGGATATCAGAAACGCCCGACGGTGGGCGGAACCCGGCGCGAAGCGTTACGTCGGGGCGTTGCTCGTGGTTTTTGCCGCGTTTCTCGTGCGCAGCCTGCTGCATCCGGTGCTCGATCACTCGATGCCGGGCATCTTCTTTACCTGCGCCGTCATCATTGTCGAATTCACCTGGGGATTGGGGCCGGCGATCATGGCCATGATCATCAGCATCCCGATTTTCGACTTCTTCTTCGTGCCGCCGTTTCGCGACATCGCCCAGTTTGACCGGCGCGATGTGCTGATCGTCTCCGGCTTTCTGTTGATCACGCCGCTTGCCGTCGTGCTGATCGAGCGTTTGCGCCGTGCCCAGTATCGCGCCGAGCTGATCGGCGAGGTCGCGCAGACACGCTATGAGATGCTGCTGCGCGCCGAAAACGAGCGCATGCTCCTGTCCGACTCGGTACAACTGGGCAATGCGCTGATGACGTATCTGACGAAGCACCTCGATACGATCTTCTATCTCTCCAATCCGGCCGCGCATTACGAATACATCGACGAGCATTTTCGCCAGGCGACGGGCGTCGCGCCCGACGTCGTCAAGCGCGAGGGGCTGCGCGCGCTGCTGCATCCGGAGGACGCACAGCGTATGGCGGGGCTGTTTGCCGTCGATGGCGAGCGCCCCCATCATGGCGCGCACAATCTGCGCATCCGCACGCGCGACGGCGGCTACGAGATGTGCCATTGCGAATTGCAGTATTTTCGCGCGCACGTTGGCACATACGTGATTTTGCGCTTGCATGCGGGGCCGACGGTGCGTCCGGTTGCGCCGCTGCAGACGCTCACACCGGCAGCCACGGCGCACGCTGTCACCGAGACGCCCGTCGTCTCCGGCGGGATTTGACCATGTTCCAGGACGATATTTTCTACAAGGGCGGCGAGCACGCGGTGCTGATGCTGCCGGGGCTGTCGAGCACGCCGCTCGAAATGCGTCCAGTGGCGAAGGCGTTGCATCGCGAGGGCTACACCGTCTGGGTGCCACACATCGAAGGCTACGGACTCGGCGGGCCATGCTCGGACTGGCGCGCCTGGATTGCCGCCGCGCGGGCGAAGTATCGTGAACTGCGGGCGACGCACGCGATGGTGTCGCTGTGCGGTTTGTGTATCGGCGCCACGTTGAGCCTGGCCGTCGCGGAGGAGGAACCGGATGTGACAGCGCTCTCGCTGCTCTCCGTCACCCTCGTGTACGACGGCTGGACCATCCCGTGGTATTACCCGCTCATCGATCTGGGCTTCCATACGCCGTTGCGCCACTACTATCGCTATCGCGAGCGCGCGCCGTTCGGCCTGAAGAATGAGGTGTTGCGCGCACGCGTGGCGAAATCGATGTCGCTGCACGATGCGTCCGAAATCGGTGCGGCGTCGCTGCCCCTCGCGCACCTGTATCACGCGCGGCGGCTTGCCGCGCACGTGCGCGCGCGTCTGGCTCGGGTGACGGCGGATTGCCTCGTCATTCACGCGGTGGACGACGACACGTCGAGCCCGCACAACGCGCGCATCGTCTACGACGGGGTGTCGTCCAAGGTGAAACAGAAGTGCCTGCTCGGCGAGAGCTATCACATTCTGACGATGGACAACGAGCGCGAAACCGTTGCTGACGAGACGCGCCGCTTCTTCCGCGACGCCGTGGCGCGCCGTACCGGCGCCGCCACGTCCGAGACGCGCATTATCTCCAAGGCGCTGCTGCGCGCCAAGCGCCGGCAGTCCGCCGCCTGACCGAGCGCGCCGAAGGCCGGCGCGTGGTGTCATCAAACTGCCATCGATGGGCGGTTATGGTCGTGGTTTTCCGATACGGCCACCCGCGTTAGTTGCGGGTGGCGCTGCGCTCATCTGGCCATGTCCTCGCTCATCATCGAATCCGTCTGCAAGCAGTGGGGCAATACACGTGCGCTCGACGGTGTGAGTTTCACCGCCGAAGCCGGCTCGCTGGTGGTGCTGCTGGGCCCGTCCGGCTGCGGTAAGTCGACGCTGCTGCGCATGATCGCAGGCCTCGATACGCCGAGCGCCGGGCGCATTCTGCTTGGCGGCGCCGATGTGACCGCGCTGCCACCTGCGCGTCGCCAGCTCTCGATGGTGTTCCAGTCGTACGCGCTCTTCCCGCATCTCTCGGTGCGCGAAAACCTGTTGTTCGGGCTTCGCGTGCGCGGCGAACCGGCGCGCGAGTATCCGCAGCGTCTGGCGCGTGTGGCGTCGCTGCTCGGGCTGGCGCCGTACCTGGAGCGCAAGCCGTCGCAACTCTCGGGCGGTCAGCAGCAGCGTGTGGCGCTGGGCCGCGCGGTGATTGCCGAGACGTCCGTGTGTCTGATGGACGAACCCCTCTCGAATCTCGACGCCCAACTGCGTCAGGAAATGCGTCGCGAGATCCGGGCGCTGCAACAGCAGCTCGGCATGACGCTTGTCTACGTGACCCACGATCAAACCGAAGCGATGAGCATGGCCGATCAGGTCGTGCTGCTGCGAGAGGGCCGCATCGAGCAGTGCGGTGCCCCGCACACGCTCTACGCCACCCCCGCGACGCACTTTGCCGCGAGCTTCATCGGCACGCCGCCGATGCAGTTGTTGCGTCTCGTCCGCCATGGCGACGCCCTGGTGCCCGCCGGGCAGTCCGGCCCGGCGCTGGCGGCGGCCGGTGCGCGCAACACCGCGCTGCTCGGCCTGCGCCCGGAGCATGTGCGCGCGGTTCCGCCCACGTCGCTGGGCGCAGTGCTCGCCCGAGTGAGCGCCATCGAATATCTGGGCGCGGACACGCTCGTTGCCTGCACGCTTGGCGACGCGGGCACGATCACCACGCGGGTGCCCGGCCATCGGCCGTTCGCCGTGGGCGACGCCATCGGTCTGCAATGGGCGGCGACCGACCAGCATCTGTTCGACGCGACCTCCGGGGAACGCCTCGTGACGGGCGCAGCGGGCGGTGTGGCGATCGACGCTGCCGAGTCCGTCGTTGCACCGAAGACCGCGCATGCACCGGCGCGGCCGCTTCCGGGGGCCACAGTGATGTTGCAAAACCCAGAACAACACGTCTGACGCGAGGGCGGCCACTGGGCCTGACGCATCGGCTCGGTGCGGCGCGACAGCGGCCCTGCATCGACAACCTGTCACATCACCACGACGCTTACATGGGGAACCAAACGATATGCGACGCACGATTCTGAAAACGTTTTCGGCCAGTTTGGCCGCACTGGCATTGGGTGGCCTGAGCGGCTCGGCCATCGCGCAGGCGAAGCCGGTGGAACTCACGTTCTATTACCCGGTGGCCGTCGGTGGTCCGGTGACGAAGATCATCAACGATCTGGTGGCCGACTTCGAAAAGGATCATCCGAACATCAAGGTCAAGCCGGTGTATGCCGGGACTTACCAGGATTCCGTCGTCAAGGCCCTGACGGCCGCGAAGGCGGGCACGCCGCCGCAACTGGCTGTGCTCGCTGCCGCCGACGTGTTCACGTTGATCGACGAAGACGCGGTGGTGCCCATCGACAGCATCGCCAACACGCCGGCCGACAAGCAGTGGCTCGACGGCTTCTACCCGGCGCTGATGTTGAACTCGCGCGTCAACGGCCACACGTGGGGTGTGCCGTTCCAGCGCTCGACCATCGTCATGTACTGGAACAAGGACATGTTCCGTGAGGCGGGTCTCGACCCGGACCGCGCGCCGGCGAACTGGGCCGAACTGGCCAGCGACGCGCAGAAGCTCACCAAGCGCGACGCATCGGGCAACGTGACGCAATGGGGCATCAAGGTGCCGTCCGTGGGCTTCCCGTATTGGCTGTTCCAGGCGTTCACCACGCCGGCGGGTATCGAACTGATGAATCCGTCGGGGACCAAGACGTTCCTGAACGCGCCGCAGGCCGTCGAGTCGTTGCAATACTGGGTCGATCTCGCGACGAAGTACAAGGCGATGCCGACGGGGGCGATCGAATGGGGCACCACGCCGAAGGACTTCCTCGAGAAGAAGGCGGCCATCATCTACACGACCACCGGCAACCTGACCAACATCCGGACCAACGCCACGTTCCCGTTCGGTGTCGGCAAGATGCCGGCCAAGGTGCGCGGCGGCAGTCCGACGGGCGGCGGCAACTTCTACGTGTTCAAGAAGACCTCGCCGGAAGAAAAGCAGGCGGCGATGACGTTCATCAAGTGGGCCACTTCGCCTGAGCGTGCGGCGCAGTTCGGTATCGACACGGGCTACGTGGCCGTGACGCCGGCGGCTTGGGAAACCCCGGCGATGAAGCAATATGTGCAGAAGGTGCCTGCTGCGGCCGTGGCGCGCGATCAGCTCGCGGTGAGCGTGGCCGAGTTCTCGACGCACGACAACCAGCGCGTGACGAAGGCCCTGAACGACGCCCTGCAAGCGGCGCTCACCGGCACCAAGTTGCCCAAGCAGGCGCTGGACGACGCGCAACGTGAAGCGGATCGCATCCTGCGCCCGTACGCTCGATGAGTCTGGCGCTCGCCGGACTTCGCTGTCAGTCTCGTTGAAATGCGGGGCCCTGAACGACGCGGCGATCGCGATCTTCACGGCCTCGCCTGTTGAATCGATGGACCGTCGATGAATCGCTCCTCTGCTTCGTGGGTGCCCTGGCTGCTGTTGTCTCCGGCGCTGGTGCTGCTCGTCGCCTTCACCCACTATCCGGCCGTCGCCACGCTGTGGCACAGCTTTTTCTCGACGGGTCGCGCCGGGATGCCGTCTGTCTTTGTAGGCACCGAGAATTATCGGCTTCTGATCGACGACCCCGTCTTCTGGCAGGCGCTGCGCAACAACCTCCTGTTCGCGCTGGTCACCGTGCCCGTTGCGATTGCGCTCGCGATCGCCATGGCGCTGTGGGTGCACCGGCAGGTGCCGGGGCGCACGTTATTGCGCCTCGCCTACTTCACGCCCGCGATTTTGCCGATGATCGCCGTGGCGAACATCTGGCTGTTCTTCTACACGCCGCAGTACGGTCTCATCGCGCAGATTTCGCAGGCACTCGGGTGGGGCGATCACAACTGGCTCGGGCAACCCGACACCGCACTCCCGGCGCTGATGGTCGTGACGATCTGGAAAGAGGCCGGGTTCTTCATGATCTTTTACCTGGCCGCACTGCAACAGATTTCGCCCACCCTTGCCGAGGCGGCGGCGCTCGAAGGCGCCTCGCGCTGGCAGTTCTTTCGCCGCGTTCAGTGGCCGTTGCTCATGCCCACGACCGTGTTCGTGGTGATCAATGCCGTTATCAACGCGTTCCGTCTCGTCGATCACATTATCGTGATGACGCGCGGCGGACCCGATAACGCCACGCAACTGCTCCTGTACTACATCTATCAGGTGGCCTTCAGTTTCTGGGATACCTCATACGCGGCAGCGCTCACCGTGGTCCTGCTCACGCTGCTCGCCGTCGTCGCCTTCGTGAAATTCCGTCTGCTCGACTCACGCACGCATTATCAATGACGACCTCTGCCCGCCCGAACACACGCCCCCGCCGGCCCACAAAGCCAGGCGCCGCGCTTGCGGTGTTTTCCGCAACCGGTCACACGACGCCGCTCGACGTCGTCGGTGCATGGCTGCTCGGCCTGCTGTGGCTGCTGCCGTTGCTCTATGCGCTGTGGAGCGCGTTCCATCCGTCGGCCTACGCCACGCACTTCTCCATGAGTGCGCCGCTCACGCTCGCGAATTTCGTGCAAGCATGGCAGGCTGCCCCGTTTGGGCGCTATCTCGTCAATACCTTCGTTCTGGTGACGGTGATCCTGGCGGCGCAACTCGTGCTGGGCACGCTGGCCGCCTATGCGTTTGCCCGCTTCACGTTTCGCGGCAGCGAGGTGGCGTTCATGGTCGTGCTGCTCCAACTGATGGTCATGCCCGACGTGCTGATCGTCGAGAACTATCGCACGATCGCCTGGATGGGACTGCGTGACACGATCTTCGGCATTGCGTTGCCGTACTTCGCGTCGGCGTTCGGCATTTTTCTGTTGCGTCAGGCGTTCAAGACCGTGCCGCGCGAATTGGACGACGCGGCGCGCGTGGAAGGCGCCAACGCGTGGCAGGTGCTCTGGCGCGTGTATGTGCCGCTCGCCCGCCCGGTGTATGTCGCCTACGCGCTGGTGTCGATCAGTCACCACTGGAACAACTTCCTGTGGCCGCTCATCGTCACGAACTCCGTCGAGACACGTCCGCTCACGGTTGGCCTGCAGGTGTTTGCGTCGACCGATCAGGGCATCGACTGGACGATGATCACGGCCGCGACGCTGATGACCGCCGCGCCGCTGTTCATCGCCTTTCTGCTCTTTCAGCGCCAGTTCGTGCAGTCGTTCATGCGTGCGGGCATTCGATGAAAGGCATGGCGGCGCGCGGCGTCGCGCGACCGCAATAGCAAAACGGCACGCTGGGGAGCGTGCCGTCGTGTCGCTTGCGCTGGCGAAGCCGGGCGCTTGCGGGATTACTTGTCGGTGGCCTTGACCAGCAGGATCGGCAGCGTGGTGATGCGCAGCAGCGTTTCGGCAACGCTCCCCAGCAGCAGTCGGTTGATGCCGCGGCGACCGTGCGTACCGAGCACGATCACGTCGGCATTCCACGCTTGCGCTTCGCGCAGCACTGCGTCGGCAATTTCGTCGGTACCGGCTTCGAGCGTAATCATGTTCGTCTCGGCATCGACCCCGCGCTGCTTCAAGTCGGTTTGTGCCTTGGCCAGAATTTCCGCGGTTTCCTTCTCGAACGACTCCTGGCTCTCCAACGGCACGAAGCCGCTGTAGGCGCCGGCGGCGTAGGCGTTGGCTAGCGAGGGAACGACCGACACCAGGCGAATCTTGCCCTGGCTGAGCGCCACGAGCTTGACGGCTTCATCGATGGCGCGGTTCGAGGGCGTGCTGCCGTCGATCGAGACCAGAATGCGTTCGTACATGATGGTGTCCTCTATGTGCGGGAAGTGCGTGAAGGCTTGACGCCTGGGCGGCATCGCGACCGCGATGCACGACAATTCGTTGGAATGTTTTCATTCTCGCATCGCGGGCATCGAAAGTCATCCCGCGACATGACGCGGTATTGACCGCACGCAAGCATCCATCGGAATGTCACGGGTCGGCGCGTATCCGCCGGGGGCGACTCGCGTCGAGCGGGGAAGGGAGTTTCAACGTCCGGAACGCCGGTCGGCCTTGGGGACCGCGTGACTTAGTTCGGCCGGCAGGCGATCACGAGATGGGCGACACCGTCCGTCACGTCGCGCGTGAGGACATCGTAGTCCTTTTGTACGCATTGCGTGCGGGCGCGCTGGTCGCAGTCGCCGGCAGTGCTGGCCGAGCACCGAATTTGCTGGGTGGGGCGGCCGTCCGAGGTGAACAGCGGGGCCGACGAGCTGCAAGCCGACAGCGCAACCGTCATAAGCCCCGAGGCGAGCAGCGTGGCGATCTTGGCGAGATTTGTCATAGAGGTCGTCTTATAAGCTCTCGGGAGTATAGCGCGGCGCCGCGACGTTGCTGCGCAAGGCCACCCGCCTTTGGGGCGACGCCTCGAGCGGGCTCAACGGGGCGTGTCGGCACGCGTGGCAACACTGACCCGTCGCTGGCGGCGCAGCGTGCGCAGACTGTCGAACACGATGAGCGCAACGCCGAACCAGATGGGCACGTACGTCCACAGTCCGCGCGCCGTGAAAGGCTCGCCGAGCACGAAGATCGACACGGCGAACAGCAGCACCGGCTCCACGTACCCGAAAATGCCATACAGGCCGATGGGCAGCAAGCGCGCGGCACCCAGTGTGCTCGCCAGTGCGCTGGCGCTGAGCAGGCCGAGCGCGGGCAGCCAGAACCAGTAGCGCGGCTCGCCGAGCACTGTGACGTTTTGCGGCCACGCCTGCCAGAGCACGACGACGGCCACCGGCGTCATCGCGAGCACTTCCATGATGAAGCCGCTGAGCGCGTCGAGCCTCAGCCGGCGGCGCAGCAAGAAGTAGGGCGGATAGCCGAACACAATGAGCGCCGTGACCCAGGACAAGGCGTGCGTTACCCAGAGTTCATGTGCGACGCCCAGCGCGGCGACGATGACGGCCGCCGTCTGCAGCCGGCTCAGACGCTCGTGATAAAACGTGCGGCCAGCGAGCACCATCGTGAGCGGCAAGAGAAAGTAACCGAGCGAGACGTCGAGCAATCGCTGTTGCAGCGGTGCCCAGACGAACAGCCAGAGCTGAACGCCCAGCAGCGCTGAGCACAGCAGCACGGCGCCGAGCAGCGCAGGGCGATGCAACACATGCGAGAGCGTGCTGCGCAGCACATGCCACCGGCGCAATGCCGTCACGATGACGAGCGTGCCGGGCAGCGTGAGCAGCATGCGCCAGGCGAAGACGTCCAGCCCGGACAGGGGCGCCAGTTGCGCGACGAGCGCCGGCATAACGGAAAACATGACGGATGCCGAGACAGAGAGCATCACGCCGCGACCGGAAAGCATGCGGGTCCTGTGAGCGGGGGCAAGGAAAGGGCGAGGCCCGGGTCAGATCGCGAGCATAGCAAATTCGCACCAGATCGGGGCGTGCCCGCCGTAGGGCAGCGGAACCGTCCGCGATGCCCGCGAACGCGTATGATCGCGATTCGTCGAGCGTTTTCCATTATTGCCGCCGCGTGCGGCATCTTTGCAGGAGATTCGTGCATGTCGTGCGTACCCGCTGTTGCCGAGTATGCGGCTTTCGCCGCTTCGATGGCCGATGCTGTGAGACCGCTGTCGTTGGGGTGGTTCCGCCGGCGCCTGGCGGTTGACGACAAGGCCGATGAGAGCCCGGTCACGATTGCGGATCGCGAGGTCGAGACGGCGCTGCGCGCGCAGATTGCAGCGCGCTACCCGTCGCACGGCATCTGGGGCGAAGAGTTCGGCAAGCAGGGCGTGGACGCGGAATTCGTCTGGTCGGTCGATCCCATCGACGGCACGCGCAGCTTCATCACGGGACACCCGCTGTGGGGCACGCTGCTTGCCCTGTTGCACCACGGCCAGCCAGTCGTGGGCCTGATCGACATTCCGGCGACCGGCGAGCGCTGGATCGGCGTGAACGACGCCGCCAGCGGCGTGCGCGAGGCCCGCTTCGGCGGTGCGGTGTGCGCCACCAGCCCGGTGACGACGCTGGCCGACGCGACCGTCTATGCGACATCGCCCGACATCTTCGACGCGGCGGAGTATGCGCAATTCGAGCAGCTGACGAAGGCGGTCAGCCGTCGCCGCTTCGGCGGAGATTGCTACGCCTACGGGCTGCTGGCGAGCGGACACATCGAGCTGGTCATGGAAGCGGGATTGCAGACCTACGACTATCTGGCCGTGGCGCCGGTGGTCGAGGCGGCGGGCGGCGTCATCACCGATTGGGAGGGCCGGCCGCTTACGCTTACCTCGCAGGGGCGCGTGCTGGCCGCCGCGAATGCCGAGCTGCACGCCGCCGCGCTGGCGTGTATTCGCGCGGACTGAGGCCGTCGACGGTAGTCATCGCCCGGTCGTCGTTGTGCCGGTCATCCTCGCTGGCGGGTTACGTGATCGGGCGCGCAAGCCCCTGCCAGATGCGCGGCAGCAACACCCCCAGCACGATGCCGCGCGTCGCGAGAAATGCCATGAGGGCGACCCACAAGCCGTGATTGCCCCAGGCATCGAGCGTGAACGGCATGACCGCGCCAAAGACCAGCAGGCCGATCAACGAGGACGTCAGCAGTTCCCTCGTACGCGTCGCGCCGATGAAGACGCCGTCGAGCTGGAAACACCACACCGCCACGAGCGGCGAGAGCACGGCCCAGGGCAGGAATTCGCGCGCCGTCGTGCGCAATGCCGGCTGATCGGTCAGGGCATCGATGATCGCGCCACCCGCCACGGCGTAGACGAGGGCAAACGCGACGGCGCAGCCCAGCGCCCAGCCCAGCGACAACCGGATGGCATGCAGCAGCGCCGCTCGCTGACGCGCACCGACATAGGCGCCCACAAGGGCTTCGGCCGCGTGGGCGAAGCCGTCGAGGCCGAACGCCATGAACGTCTGGAAGTTCAGCAGGAGCGCGTTGGCGGCGAGCGTGATGTCGCCAAGTCTCGCCCCCACGCGAGCGAACCAGGCAAAGGCGAGTTGCAGAAACAGCGTGCGCAGGAAGATATCGAGATTGAGCCGCAGCAAGCGCCACAGGGCGCCGCGCTCAACCAGCATGGCCAGTCGCAGCGGCGGCAAGCCGGGCGTACGTGCGAGCCAGAGCAGCCAGGCGCCCAGCGCAAAGCCGAGCACATCGGCCAGCGCGGTTGCCCCTGCAATACCTGCCACCCCCCAGTCGAAGCCGCGCACGAAGATCAACACCGCCACGATGTTCACGAGATTGATGAACACCTGCACGGCCAGCCCTTGCCGCACGCGTTGACACGCCAGCAGGTAGCCGAGCACCACGTAGTTGCCGAGCGCCAGCGGCGCGGCGAGCACGCGGATGCTTGCATATTGTCGTCCTAAGGATTGGACTTGGGCGCTTCCTCCCAGCCACGACACGCCCAGCGACACCAGCGGTTCGCGAAAGACAAGCAACACGGCGCCAATCGCGAACGCCAGCGTCAGCGCACGCGCGAGCGTGTCGCGCAGACGCTCGGCGTCGCCGGCACCGAACGCTTGTGCCGCGAGGCCCGTGGTGCCCATGCGCAGGAACGAGAAGCCCCAGAAGAGCAGGTTCAACAGCAGCGCACCGAGGGCGACGCCGCCCAGATAAGCGGCGCCCGGCAGATGACCGGCCACGGCTGTGTCGACGGCCGAGAGCAGGGGCTGAGTGAGATTGGCGAGCACGATAGGCACCGCCAGACGAAGCAGTTGCCGGTGGCCGACGGCCGCAGGGGCAGGGTTCATGAGTGAGCTGGGCGGAGGCCGGTCAGGGCGGCCGCCATCGAATCGGGGAATCGGGTCATCCGCAAATCCGGGAAACCCGGTATTCGGGAAGCCGCAAGCGGCGGCAGGTTGCGAGTGCGCCGATTATAAGGTTTGGCAGCCGTCCGGGCGATGGGCGTCCGCTGCGGCGATCGGGGGTGTGCCATCCCCGAACGGTACAATGCCCGACGTCTCCGTTCGTCATGAAAGGCCGCATATGCCGTCTTCGCCGTCCTCGCCCTCGTCACGGATACCCTCGGCTCGCGCTTCTGTTTCGAGGCTCGCGTCGTTCGTCCGACTGTCGGCCTTGCGGGTTGCCCGCCATCGTCATGCACTGGCTGCCGCCTTGTGTCTGCTGAGCCTGCCGGCGCTCGCCGACGTGACCCTCCAACGCGGCCCGCCACCGCCGCGCTTCGAGGATCCCCACGCGGCGCCTACGGGACAATTCTGGGTGCCAGGCTACTGGCAGTGGAAAGACGGCCGCTACGATTGGGTCGACGGGCACATGGAACCCAAGCGCCCGGGCATGCGCTACACGCCGCCGCACTGGGAGCAGACAGGCCGTGACGAATGGACGCTGCGCGACGGCGCCTGGGCGTCCACGGGCTGGGGGCCAGGCACGATTCACGAGATCCGTGCGCCCAAATGACACGGCGGCGAAGCGTTTCGGAGCCCGGCTGATGCATCGGCCATCCGAGGTAGGTGTCCGCCGGACATGCCTCGAAGGCGGTGCGGCGGACGTCATCGGCGCTCGCCAATAAAAATGCCCGCGCGAGGCGGGCAAAAATCACTACAGGGGAAGTCACGCGATATGAGTGGCGATCGGGCGAAAGAGTTCCCCGCGTTTTGCGACTGGCAGGGGGACACTCGATCGACGTAAAATGGCACTTTGTCGCTACATCCCCCTCATGTCGGACGCGGCGCACGACGCCGGTGGACGACATCAGCGCGGGGTGAGATTTTCAGGTGTCGAATGTCGGTAAAGCCGGTCGTGCGGAGTTGCCTCCTGTTGGCCGCGTGCCTGAATGCCGGGATGCCGGTGGGCGCGTACGCACAATCCTTGTTCTCGGATATCAATCCACCCTGTTTTACTGAGCAGAACGCGGTGTCCTACGGGTTGTGGGATCGCGGTCTTGCACCTCAGTATTTCGTGCCGCCACCCCCGGCGCCTGCGCCGCCG
>NZ_KB290522.1:0-314 GCF_000282835.1 Pandoraea sp. B-6
GGATTCGATGGCCGACGCCGGTAGCGCGAGCCATTCGTCGCCCAGACGGAAGAGCAACAGCGGCGTGCCGCGCGCCGCCGCCTCTCGACCCGCCACAGCGCGCCACGGGGCCGGGTCAACCGGCACGACCGGCAGGCGATCGAGCAGTTCGGCCGCCTGGCGGTGCAACGCACCGGCGTGCGAGGGCTCTGGGGAATTCGGGTGGCGTGCGTCGGACACCGAATCGGCCTCATGCACGAAGTCGCGATTTGTCATCGATGTCGGGTCCCGTCACGCGGCACATTGTCAGGTGGTGCACTCGACGTTGTCGCCTT
>NZ_KB290522.1:468-44547 GCF_000282835.1 Pandoraea sp. B-6
CTGAGCATCGCCCCGCGCGTCTTCGACCAAGCCGAGCAGATACTCGGCCTGCGCGTTCGCGCGATCGGTCGCAAGCACGGTGCGGCACAATGCGACGGCGCGCACAAAATCGCCCGCGTCGGCCGCCACGCGCGCCTGTTCGAGTTGCGCATCGACGGCAGCGGCATTGGACGCAGCGGCAGCAGCGGTAGCGGACGCAGCCGCAACAGCGGCGCGGGGCGCTGCGGGCGGCTTCGCCACAACGTTCGGCCTCGCCTGCAGCGGGGCAGGCGTGCCCGTGAGACCGACATGGGCCACGAACCGACCCTCGGCGCGTCGCTGCGCCGCGGCGTCGACGGCACTCACCGGCGGCATCATGTTGAACGATTCGAGCGTTCCCGCAATGCGCGACACGCCGGCGGGTGGTGGCACCACGTCGCGCACCGGCCCGGCGACGCGAAACGCGAACGCCTGCACGTGTCCGGTCGACGTCAAGCCATTGCTGGTCAATGTGCCGCCTTCCGCCGGCCCGGCGAAGAGTGTCGCGCCCATGCGCATGAGGCGTTCGAGCGCGGCGATCGCCCGGCGCTGCCCTTCGCGGTCGAAGTAGATCAGCACGTTGCGGAAGAACACGAAGTCGAACGTGCCCAGCCGATCGACCAGCGTGGCATCGAACAGATTGCCCGCGTGCCAGCGCACCTGTGTGCTCAGCGCCCCGACGACGCGATAGCCGTCGTCATCCGGCGTGAAATAGCGTTCGCGAAACGACAGCGATTCGGGCGGGCCGCGAAACGAGTTGCGACCGTAGCGCCCCTCACGCGCGAGGGCAAGTCCACGTTCACTGATATCGAGCGCGTCGACGGTGAAATCGCTGGCACCGAACCCCGCGTCGAACATCGCCATGGCCATCGAGTAGGGTTCCTCGCCCGTGGCACACGGCAGGCTCAACAGCCTCAGCGGCTGGCCTTCACGCACCGTGCCGCGTCGCGTGGCCCGTTCGTCGCGCGCCAATTGCCCCAGCACCGTGAACGCCTCGCGATGCCGGAAGAACCATGTCTCGGGCACGACGACCGCTTCGATCAACGCCTGAAGCTCCTGCGGCGATTGCTGCAGCCATTGCCAGTATTGCGAATAGGCGGGTGCGTCTTGCATCTCGGGTGGGAGCGCGGCAAGCCGCGCGCGCACGGCACGCTCGATGGCATGTGCCCCGAGCGTTTGCGCGTCGAGCCCCATGGTCTCGCGCAGCAGGCGTTCGATGTCGTGGACACGGCTCATGACGACGCCTCCGGTGTCTCGGCCAACGCGTCGCGCGCGGCGTCGAAGAGCAGCGCGCGCGCCTCGTCGGTCAGCAGTTGATCGATTCGCACCCACTGCACGAGGCCGTCGTCGGTGTCGAGCACGGGGCCGAGGTAACGGCCTTCGGGCAGATCGACACCGCTCGCCTGGAACGCCGAGGCGTCGGCGCGCAACGTGTCGGTCGCGCGCTCGACGCGCACCCCGAGACGGCGCGCATTGGGCCCGGGCGCCGGGTAATGCACGAGCACCAGACGCGTGGATCGGCGCTCGGGCGCGCTCACCCCCGTGGCCAGCCGCGTCAGGTCGATAACGGGCACCGGCTCGCCACGATAGCTGAACGCCCCGGCCACCCACGCCGGCGCGGCAGGCAGGTGCTTGAGCGCGAGCCACGGCAGCACCTCAGCCACCTGACTGGCTTCGATGACGTAGTGATCGGTCCCGATGGCGAAACGCAGGAACAACATGGCGAGGTCCGCGAATGACGAAGTGGCGCGTTACTTCACGCCAGCCCCACGGGCGGCAGCGTCTGCACCTTGAAGCGCGAGACGCCGCTCTTGAGTCCGTTGGCGACGTGATTGAGTTCTTCGATGGCCTGACTCGATTGCTGCAGCGATTCGGCGGTCTGCTGCGCCGCCTCGGAGAGTTGCACCAGCGCCTGATTGATCTGCTCGGCCCCGGTCGCCTGCGCCTGCATGCCTTCGTTGACGACCTGGAAGCGCGGCGAAAGCGTTTGCACCTGCGCGATGATCTGGGCGAGCTGATCGCCGACCTGACGCATCTCGTCCATGCCGCGCCGCACCTCCTCGGTGAACTTGTCCATGCCCATCACCCCGGCCGACACGGCCGATTGAATCTCCTTGATCATCTGTTCGATGTCGTAAGTGGCCACCGCCGTCTGATCGGCCAGCCGCCGGATCTCGGTCGCCACCACGGCAAAGCCGCGTCCGTACTCGCCCGCCTTTTCGGCCTCGATGGCCGCATTGAGCGAGAGCAGGTTGGTCTGGTCGGCCACCTTCGTGATCGTAGTGACGACCTGATTGATGTTGCCCGCCTTCTCGTTGAGGATGCCGAGCTTGCCGTTGACCGACCCCGCCGCCTCCACGACGTGACGCATGGCGTCCTCCATGCGCGTGAGGCCAACGTGCCCCGTGCCCGCCAGCGACGCCGCATGTTCGGCCACGCCCGCGACCTCGGTCATGGTGCGGGCCAGATCGCGCGACGTAGCGAAGATCTCGCGCGAGGTCGCGCCGATTTCCGTCGTCGTCGCCGCCGTCTCCGAGGCCGTGGCTTGCTGCTCACGCGACGTGGCGGCAATCTCGGTCACCGACGTCGTTACCTGCAACGCCGACTTCTGCGCCTGTCCGACCAGCCCCGTGAGTTCATCCGTCATCCGGTTGAAGCCCGCCTCCAGCGCGCCGAATTCGTCGCGCCGGTCCAGATCGAGACGCTGCGTCAGATCGCCCGAGCGCATCACTTCCAGAATCTGCATGACACTCCCGAGCGGCACACTGATGGCGCGGAACAGCAACCAGCCGCACAGCAACGCGCACGCGAGCGCCACGACCAGCGTGATGAGCAGCGTTGCCTGAGCCGCCGTCACAGACTGGCTGATATTGCGAGTCGACTCGTCAGCAAAGGTCTTGTTGGTATCGACCATATGCTGGATCGCCGTGCGCCCGCGGCCCCACTCCGGGTAAAGCTGCTCCGACACCATCGAACGCGCCGCGGCGATCTGACCGTCGGCAACCAGCTTGAGCACCTGATTGCTGACGCTGCCATACTGCTGGCGCACGCTGCGCACCTCGTCGTACTGGACGCGGTCGATGCTGCGGTTGACGGTCGTGCCGTATTCCTTGATCCAGTCGTCGATCTTGCCATTGGCGGCGCGAAGCACATCGAGATCGCTCGCTCGGGCCTTGTCGTTGTCGTCGACGGACACGACCTGCTGAAGCATCTGGTAGCTCTCGAACCAGGCGCCGCGCAGCATCGTGCTGTAGTACAGGCCGGGCGTGGAGTCGGTCTCCACGCTGATCGCCTCCTGCTGGATGGTCATCAGCCGCGTAAAGGCGATGCCGGCCATGAGGGCCATCAAGGCGATGATCAGGCCAAAACTGGCCAGAATGCGATGTCGGATCGACCAGTGTTTCACGCCGCGCTCCCGTTCGTTGTGCATACCCGGTGCCGGGGGAGGGGCGACGCGGGCCTGTTTGAGGTTACGCCGATTCTATTACAGTGGCCCGGTCGGGCAACGTCGGTCAGACCTTGTATTTGGGTTTATTTCTGAATTGAGGCGGTCCGGGCACCCGCGGCGGCGCCCGCAACGGCCATTCAGCGGGTCAGGTCGCGAAGGGCGTCGGCCGTCATGGGCACGAGCGCGAGTGGGGCTGCGGCCGCCGTCAACGCGCCGAGCGACGCCGCGTTATCGGGCGAGACGCTGCCATCCGGCAGGTAGAGATTGTTTTCGAAGCCGATCCGGGCGTGACCCCCATGCAACACGGCCGCCAGCGCGCACTCCGCCTCGCGCGGTCCGAACGCGCACATCGCCCACGGTGTGGCCGTGATCGCCTCGCCCAGCGCTTGTGCCCCCGTCTGCCAGGCCGCGAGAAACGGCAGCAGGTCCGACGGCGACGACAACTGCCCCTTGCTGTAGCGGCCCAGTACGAACAAGACCCAATGACGGCCCGGACGGATCGCCCCGCTGGCTCGCAAGCGCCAGTAGTGCGCCACATCCTGGGTGTCGTACAGGATGTACTGCGTCGTGATCCGGGCTTGCCAGAGCCACGCGAAGAACGCTTCGGCGGCGGGCGCATGCGCGGCGTCGGGCAGCACTTCGCGCAACGCCACCGAAATCGCTTCGGGATGCAAGGCACGCACCGTCGCGATTTGTTGCTCGGGGGTATAACAGCCGACTGCCTCGGTCGTCACCTGCAGTACGAGTTCGTTGCCGACGGCACGTTGCACCGCATCGATCCCCGCCGTGTAGTCGGACACTTCGAGGCTGTGCGTGCCATCGGCCTTGCGAACGTGCAGGTGGATCATCGCCGCGCCCGCGTCCAGACAGGCCTTGGCGCATGCACCGAGTTCGTCCGGCGTCATGGGCAGCGCACGATGATCGACGTGCGTGCGTCGGGCGCCGTTGGGCGCGACGGCCAGCGCGAAAGTCCGTGTCGTGCCGGTCATCATGCGCCTCCCGTCATCACGCCGGTGACGTCGGCCACCGCCAACGCCAACCGTTCCACGATGCGGTCGATGTCCGCCGGCTGACAGATGAACGGCGGTGCGATCAACGCGTGATCGCCATGCACGCCATCGACCGTGCCCCCCATCGGATAGATCAGCAGACCGCGCGCCTTGGCCGCCGCCTTGAGCCGTGCGTGCATCTTGTCGGCCGTCGGGAGTGTCTGCCTGGTCGCACGGTCGGCGACGAATTCGACACCGACGAACAGCCCCCGGCCACGCACATCGCCCACGTTAGGGTGATCTGCGAAGACTTCGCGCAGGCGCTCACGCAGTTGCTCGCCACGCGCTTGCACGTTCTCCAGCAGATGCTCCTCGGCAATCGTGCGCTGCACGGCCAGCGCCGCCGCGCAGGCCATCGCGTGCCCCAGATACGTGTGACCGTGCTGGAAGAAGCCCGAGCCGCCGACCACGGCATTGAAGATTTTATCGGTGCACAGCATCGCTCCGATCGGCTGATAGCCAGCGCCCAGTCCCTTGGCGATGACGAGAATGTCCGGCACCACGCCGTCTTCCTCGCACGCGAACAGGTAGCCCGTGCGCCCCATGCCCGACATCACTTCGTCGAGCAGCAGGAGCACGCCGTACTTGTCACACACGGCGCGAATGCGTTTGAAATAGTCGCCCACCGGCGGCACCGCGCCCGCCGTCGCGCCCACCACGGTTTCCGCGACAAACCCGATCACCCGATCGGCGCCGAGTTCGAGGATTTTCGCTTCGAGTTCGTCGGCCAGACGCTGGACATACGCAGCGTCACCCTCGCCCTCAAGCCGTTCGCGATACGCGAAGCAGGGCGAAACGTGGTGCGCCGGCACCAGCAGCGGCAGGAACGGCTCGCGTCGCCACGCGTTACCGCCGATGGCCAGCGCACCAAGGGTGTTGCCGTGATAGCTCTGACGGCGCGCAATGAAGTACTGACGCTGCGGCTGGCCGATCTCGACGAAGTACTGCCGCGCCAGCTTGAGCGCCGCCTCCACGCCCTCCGATCCGCCACTGACGAAATACACGTGATTCAAATCGCCGGGCGCGCTCGCGGCCAGCGTGTCGGCCAATTGCTCGGCGACTTCCGTCGTGAAGAACGAGGTATGCGCGTAAGCCAGTTGCGCCGCCTGCTGCTGCATCGCCTCGATCACACGCGGGTGACCGTGTCCGAGACATGAGACGGCCGCGCCGCCGCATGCGTCGAGATAACGCTGGCCCGTGCTGTCGATCAGCTCGATGCCCTGGCCGCCGACCGCGACGGGCAAGGTTTGGCGCGGATTGCGGTGAAACACATGAGTCATGCCTGAACCTCTGACGGAAAGATGGCGCGTCGCGCGATGACCGCCCAGCCACCCATTTACGCGAACGATGGGGCTCAGTGTAGGGGCATCGCGTCGCTTTTGCAACATATGTTTCACTCGTTTTGTTGTCGCAACACTTTGCTCAATCGCCTGAACTTGCCCGACGCTTGCGCATCGGCCGGGCCCACGGGGGAAAGCGCGTGCGTGGTCGGGGCATTTCATGCAACAATCGTTACATTCCCTCGTCGCCGTGTTGCCATCCCCTATGCCTGAAGCTCCCGCGTTGCCGCAGACGCTCGAACAACTCAACACCTTGCTGCGCGCGCGCTATCCCCAGCTCAGCCCGCAATTTCAGGCGGGCGCGCGTTTCTTGCTCGACCACCCGCAGCGTGTTCCGATCAGCTCCATGCGTGCGATTGCCGCCGAGGCGGGCGTGCAGCCGGCCACCTTCGTGCGACTCGCGCAGCATCTCGGCTTCGACGGTTGGCACGGCCTGCGCGAACTGTTTCTCGAATCGATCCGGCTGGGGCCGCAGCCCTATGCGAGTCGCGCTCGTCAGGTCATCCGTGAGGGCGATGCCGCCCGCATGGTGCCCGAGATGTTCCGCGTGCAGCACAACAACCTCGACCTGACCGAAGCGGGCGCGAATGCGTCGCTGGGAGCGGCCGTCGATTTGCTTGCCAATGCGGGCACCGTGCATGTCGCCGGCTTCCGGGCGTGCTTTCCCATCGCGTTCACGTTCCAATACATCTATCGGCTGTTCCGGCCGACGGTGCATCTGATTCGCGGCGAGGCCGGCACGCTCGAGATGGAGTTGCGTGCGCTCTCGGCACGCGATGTGGTGGTCGTCATCAGCTTTGCCCCGTATTCGAACGAAGCGCTGATCGTCGCGCGAGCGGCACGCTCGGCGGGGGCGCGTGTGCTCGCGCTCACCGACTCCACGGTCTCGCCGCTCGCCCTCGACGCCGATGCGACGGTGCTGTTCTCGCATGAGAGTCCGTCGTTCTTTCCGTCGATCACCGCCGGGATCGCCGTCGTCGAGACGCTCGTGGAAATGCTGCTCGCCCGAAAGGGACGCGGGGCGGTGCGCGCCCTGGAACTGGCCGAAGACCAGTTGCACGGCACCGGCGCTTACGTGAGCCCGACGGGGGGTGAGGGAAGCGCGGGAAGCGGCACCCGCGTCAAACGAGACGCGTGAGCGTAGCGGCCGGGCAGCGTAGCGTCACCGCGAGCGCGGCGCTGCCCGCGATCAACGCCGCAGCCAACAGGGCCAAGGCGACGAGCATGCCCACGTGGTCCGCGAGCCAGCCAATCGTGACCGCCGGCACCGAGAAGCCGAAATACGCGAACAGGAAGTACCCCGCCACCGCACGTGCGCGCATGGCCGGCGCGACCGCCGCATTGACCGCCGCCAACCCGCCCAGATAAGTGAAGCCGTAACACGCCGAACTGGCGATCGCCGCACCGGCCAGCAATACGGGCAAGTTCGCATAACCGACCCCGAACGTCAGCACCACGAAGCCGAGCGGCACGAGCAAAAGTCCGGCGCGCACCGCCTGAACGGGTGCCATGCGTCGCGCGGCTGGTTGAAACAACAATCCCGTCGAGATCACGAAAAACGTGGCAAATCCCGCCCACGCCTCGTGCCCGCGCGCTGCCAGCGCCGCTGGCACCACGCCGATGACGACGCCCACCGCAGCCCACGCGAGTAGTATCGCCATGCCCAGCGGGACGGTGCCGGGCGCAAGCACCGGCCAGCGCAACCACGATGTGCTCCGATGACGCACCGGCGCGGGCAGCGCCGCCACCGCAACGGCCGCCACAAAGGCGAACGGCAGATACGCCCACAGACTCACGGGCGGCAGCGTCGACGGTGCCGCCACGAGGCACACGCCGGTGAGGAGCGCGCCAGTGCCAAAGCCCAGCGATGTGGCCGCCGCGACAAGCGCAGCCCCGCGCGTGGCTGCGTCTTCGCGCGTGCCATATAGCTCGGTCATGTACGCGGTGCCGCTGCCCGCCACGAGTCCCGTCGCCAATCCATAACATGCCCTGGCGCCGCCAAGTGCGACGAGTGTCGGCCAGTGCAGCGTCAGCGCCGTGCCTACCAGACCAAGCAGCAACGCGATGGCCAACGGCACGCGGTGCCCCACACGATCGGACAATCCCGCGAGAAACAGCAATGTCGGCACGAGCGCGCCGACATAGCACGCGAAGGCAAGCGCCTGCGCCCCCGCGCCGTGCCCGCTTGCCGCGGCATAGTGCGGCACCAGCGGCGCTTGCAGATTCACGGCGAACGTGACGACGAATAACTGTAGCGCCAGCAACGGAATCGCCCAGCGCGGCGTTGTTTGGGGTGACTGGCAAGGGTCTGTGTCGACTGGGATCAAGGAATGAGTCATGCAGTGAGCCAACAATGAAGCGACCGTAAATGGCCAAGGAGGACGCGGTATGGCTTCAAGTATTGCCAGCTCGCCAATCCAGTGCAATTATTGAATTGTCCCGATATCAATTTCCGTCCCCGCGCTTCGCATGGCTGCCCCTGCCCGCTATATCGAACACGTCGAACGTCTCGCCGAAGCCATTGCGGGCGGCGAACTCGCATCGGGCGCCCGACTGCCACCGCAACGCGATTACGCCGATGCGCACGGACTTGCCCTCTCCACCGTTACACGGATTTACACCGAACTCGCGCGACGTGGCCTAGCCGTCGGCGAAGTGGGGCGCGGCACTTTCGTGCGCTCGCCTGCCGTCGGCGCGGCGGCGGCGTTCGCGCAATGGGCCCCCGCGCCGGGCGCGATCGGCGGTGTCGATCTGGCGTTCAACTATCCGGTCTTGCCCGAGCAGACCGACGCGTTGCGTCAAGCACTGCGAGAGACGGCCGCCGCTGGGGACCTGAGCGCCTTGCTCGCCCACACGCCACACGACGGGCATCCGTCCGATCGGCGAGCGGCGGCGCAATGGCTATCCCGGCGCGACGGCACGCCCGTCTCGCCCGATGAGCTCGTCATCTGTGCCGGAGGCCAGCACGCGCTTGACGTTCTGCAGTTGGCGCTGTGTCGCGCGGGCGAGCCGGTAGCCGTCGAAGCCCTGACGTATCCCGGCTGGAAAGCGCTCGCGGCCTTGCGTGATATTCCACTCGTTGCCGTGTCGATGACACCGGGAGGGCTCGATCCGGGGGCACTCGATACGGCGTGTCGCGCGCTTGCAGGACGTTTGCGCCTCGTCTACACGATGCCCACGCTGCATAACCCGCTGGGGGCTGTGATGCCGCTCGCACAGCGGCGGGCGCTAGTGGAGGTGGCGCGGCGTCACGACCTGCTGCTGGTGGACGACAGCGCCTACGGCTTTCTCGTCGCCGACGCCCCGCCCGCCCTTCGCCTGCTCGCGCCCGAGCGTACGGTTGAGGTTTGCAGTCTCTCCAAGCCGGGCGCGCCGGGCCTGCGTATCGCCTATCTGGTTGCGCCGCCCGCGTTGCTGCCACGTGTGCACGCGGCAATGCGGGCGAGCGCCTGGAGTGCGGCGCCGTTGATGGCGCAATTGGCGTCGCGCTGGCTCGGCGACGGCACGATCGATCGCTGGACGACGCGCAAGCGCGCGTTGGCGGCGCAGCGTCAGACCATCGCGCAGGCCTGCTTCGCGGGCCTTGGCGCTACGGGGTATGTCGGGGCGTTTCACCAGTTGCTGCCCGTGCCCGCGCCGACGCGCTGCGACGACGTCGTCGCGGCCCTGCAAATGCGGGGGATTGCGGTGACGCCCGTCGACGCGTTCGCTGCGCCCGGGCAGACGGCGCCCGCCGCCATCCGCATCGCCCTGGGTACGCCGCAGAGCGACACCGTGCTCAAGGCCGCGCTCGAGCAGGTCGCCGATGTCGTGAAAGCACTCGCGCGCCGATGACGCACAGGATGACGCCGCCCCTGGTTTCTTTTATGATCGATGCGCTCGCCTGCGGCGAAGGCGTCGACGCAAGACCCGACGCGGCGTTGCGCAGGATCCGTCCCCCTGTCGACACTCTCAAGGACTCCGAATGTCGCCTTTCCGTCTGTCGCTTGCCCGCTCGTTCGGGCTTGGCACGGCGCTCGTCGTCGGCGCCACCCTGGCCGCGCCGGCGTTTGCCGCCTCCAACCTTCTCTTCATGAGCAACTCGCCGCTGGCCTATCTGCACAAGGCCGACAATGCGTCGCTCGCCAAAGCGGCCAGCAACGTGCTGTCCCATCAGCAGGACAACGAAACCGTCGACTGGAGCAACAAGGGCACCGGCAACCCCGTGGCCATTACAGCGCAACTCACGCCGACCAACACCCAGAAAGACGACACCCGTACCTGCCGCGACCTGATCTTGGTTCTCGGCGCAAAGGGGCAGGAAGTCACCCTCAAGCTGCCGACCTGCAAGAAGGGCGATAACGGCCAATGGGAACTGCAAAAGCGCGGCGCTCAGTAAGCATTCAGTCGTCCTCCAGGCAAAAAACCGCTGGCCCGTGATTTTCGGGACCCGCGGTTTTTCATTGCGCCACCCGTGCGCCGGGCACGGGTGAATCCTGCCGACAGCCGCCTCAGGCCGCCGCCGTCTTCTTGTGGCCTTCGACGTCGGGCAACAGGATCGTCACGATCCCGAGCAGCGGCAAATAGGCACAGACGTGGTAGACGAAGTCGATACTCGTCGAGTCAGCCAGTTGTCCGAGCACGGCCGCGCCCACGCCACCCATCCCGAATGCGAAGCCGAAGAACAGCCCCGACACCGTTCCGACCTTGCCCGGAATCAACTCCTGCGCATAGACGAGAATCGCCGAGAACGCCGACGCCAGGATCAAGCCGATCACCACCGTCAGGATGCCGGTCCAGAACAGGTCCGCATACGGCAGCATCAGCGTGAAGGGTGCCGCCCCCAGGATCGACCCCCAGATCACATACTTGCGACCGATCTTGTCGCCCAGCGGACCGCCGATCATCGTGCCCGCCGCCACGGCGAACAGGAATACGAACAGATGCACCTGGGCGCTTTGCACCGACACATGGAACTTGCTGATCAGATAGAACGTGAAGTAGCTGCTGATGCTCGCGAGATAGAAGTACTTCGAGAAGATCAGCACCAGCAGAATGCCGATGGCGAACATCACCTTGCCGCGCGACAGGTGGGCGTGCCCGCCTCGGCGCGCGGCCGGTTTGCCCTTGCTCGCGGCGCGCTGCCCGGCGTACCAGCGACTGACGTGGAACAGCACGAAGATCGCGACGAGCGCGGCCACGGAAAACCACGCCACGCTGCCACGGCCATGCGGTGCAATGATGAGCGCCGCAAGTAACGGGCCGAGTGACGAACCAACATTGCCGCCGACCTGGAAAAACGATTGCGCCAGACCGTGGCGTCCGCCCGAGGCCATGCGCGCCACGCGCGACGACTCGGGGTGGAACACCGACGAGCCCATGCCGACCAGCGCGGCGGCCACGAGCAGCATGCCGAAGTTCGGCGCGACAGCCAGCAGCAGCAGGCCAGCCAGCGTAAAGCCCATGCCGACCGGCAGGGAATACGGCTTCGGATGTTTGTCGGTGTATAGGCCTACGACCGGCTGCAGCAACGACGCCGTGACCTGATAGGTCAGCGTAATCAGACCGACCTGCGCGAAGCTCAGATCGAAACTCGCCTTGAGCAGTGGATAGATGGCCAGGATCAACGACTGGATCATGTCGTTGAGCAAATGGGAGAAGCTGATCGCGGACAGCACACGGAACGCAGTGCCTTTGGCGGCCGGCGAGGGGGCGCCGGGAAGGGACGTGACAGGTTGGCTCGACATGGGAGGGGGATTTGACGTCAAAAGCTTCAGGAAATCAGCACGCTTCCGGCAGTTTTCGTGCAAATAGACATGACTTTGGGACTTGGCCTATTTTTTGCCGGAAATCTAATATGTGAAGTGTAGAGCATGCGTAAATTGCGGTTACGCCAACTTTTGTCGCGATTCCGCCATCCGGCCCGCCGCGGTACATCTCACAAAGACCGATAAAAGACGCTTGCCGGTAACCTTGAACCGCCCACCGGACATCCGCCGGGCCCTCTCAGGCACACGTCGCCAACGGCGCGTGCGGGTTTATCGGGCGTTGGTGACCGTCAGGGATTCGTGTAGAGTCGATTGACGAGTTGTGCCGTGCAACATGAAGCACGCGAAGCACACGAAAGGGCCCCCTCCTTCCTTGGTTGGCAGCAGAACATGATTCAACACTCCAGAGTCGTGCAGTGGCTGGTGACCGGGCTCGTCGTGACGGTCACGCTCTTTGTCGTCCTGATCCTGGGCTGGCTGCGCGTTCATCACATGTCGCAGGCGTTCCTGCAACAAGAAGCGCAACGACAGCGCGCGGCACTCGAGCGCATTGTCGGTACGGCCGAGGACACGCTCAAGGGCGCCGCGCCCTGGGTCGGCCGCGCTTGCGGCGAGGTCAACAGCTCGTTGCAGGCCACGGGCACGCTCAGCCCCTACTTCCGTTCCATCTGGCTCGTCTCCCACGGGAAGATGTATTGCTCGTCGGTGATTCGCTCCGACGAGGCCATCGAAATGCCTTTGCCGGCCGAACTCGTGCCGTTGCTGACCGGCACGCCCGAAATATTTGTCGACAGCACGCCCTATGTGCGCAATTCGCCCGCATTGGCATTGTTCATCCCGACGTCGGCCACCGACGGTGTCCTGGGCTTTATCGACAGCGTGTATCTCACCGAGTCGTTGCATAGCGTCAAGACCAACGAGCTTGCCTGGACGGCAATGACCATCGGAAAAGTGTCGCTGACGTCCGAAGGCCCGCGGCTCGAATCCGTCGGCATCGCCACCCGCGGGGCTCAGGTCACGCTCGACTCGGACCATTTCTCGACGTCGCTTGCCGGCAGCGCCACCCTGACGCGCTCATTGATCGCCACGCAGGCGCCGATCTTTCTGGCATTCGGCGTGGTGATCTCGATTTTGCTCGGCATCCTGACGTTCCGCCATCTCGGCCCGGCCCAGTTCATGCGGCGGAAAATCGCGCTGGGCATCAAACGCCATGAGTTCAAGGTCTACTACCAGCCCGTGATGGAGCTGGCCACGGGCCGCTGCGCCGGGGCCGAAGCGCTGATGCGCTGGCATCACCCTGAGGCCGGTCTCGTGCGCCCCGACGCCTTCATCCCGATCGCGGAAAGCAACGGCCTGATCATCGAACTCACTCGTTCGCTGCTGAAGCAGATTCGCAACGATGTCTCCCGAGGCGCGCTGCCGCAGGGGTTTCACATTGCGGTCAATCTTGCGGAGCGGCATTTGCGCGACACGACCATCGTGCACGACATCGAACGCCTTTACGGTTCGCTCAACGAGACGTATCCGATGATCGCGGAAATCACCGAGCGTTATGTGATTCGCGACACCGCCGCGGCGCGCCATGTGATGGCGGAACTCCAGCGTCACGGCGTGGAAACGGCCTTGGACGACTTCGGTGCCGAAAACAACTCCATCGGCTATCTGAAGCGCTACGACTTCAATTATCTGAAGATCGACAAGGAGTTCCTGCCCGTTACCGAAGACGATACGGTCACGCGCAATATCTGCGATTCCATCATCCATCTGGCCGAGCGGCTGGACATGACAATCGTGGCGGAGGGTGTCGAAAACGAGATGCAGGCGAGTTATCTGCGCGAACGCAACGTCACCTACGCCCAGGGATATCTGTTCGCGCGTCCGATCGCGTTCGACGAGTTGGTACAGTTTGCGATAGCCCACGCGGGCAGAGGCCCGGCGTCGGTGAACTCGGCGTCGGCGAGCGTCGTGCCACTCACGCCTCTCAAGGCAGGTTAAACGCGCATTGCCCTGGCGCGTACCGAAAGCGCCCGACCGGTGACGACCATCGGCCTGGCGCTTGCGTCACGCCGCAACCCGGTCAGAAGACCAATTGCGGCATGTTGCTGCGTGGCGTGGGCATGGCGGCCGCCCGTGTGCTGTCACGCATTTCGGCACGCAGCAACCACAACCGTCGCGCGACAAAATGTCTGAAGCGCATTTCACCTGCGGAGAAAGAGATTTGCATCTGATGCCGCTTGCCGTTGGGCAACATGCGAACCAGACGATAGTATCGAGCCCCGTCAACCGTTTCCTTGATATTCCTGACGCGCATCATTTCACCCCGTTTCTGTTGTGTCAGGTGAGTAGGCACTTCGACAACCGTCGCAGTCCCGGTGGACCCGTATCAGACGTGGACTTCAGCCTGACGCGCGACTCACCGGCCAGGGGGGGCATGCGGCGAAATTCAATGTAGAGGAGCAACGTCCCCCATTCGTCCCCCAAAGAATAATCCGGCGTCGGCTTCGTTGGTGCGTGGCAACACTTCCCTGTCCGGCGTCGGTGTTCGCAGGTCCGCCGGCCCTCTACAATGCGCTTACCTGCCAAGTCCAATAGAAAACATCTTTATGGTTTCCGAACCGCCTTCAACGCCCAACGGGCTTTCGCATCATGGACTGGACGATGCGCTGCAAGTGAGCGGATCGCTTTGGGTGCATCGTGGCAATGCGTCGCTTGGCGGCCACGCCAGAATTGCATTGCTCGAACAGATTGCCGCGCATGGGTCGATCACGGCCGCCGCGAAAGCCGCCGGCATGAGTTACAAGGCCGCATGGGATGCCGTGGATGCGATGAATCAGCTCGCCGGCGAACCGCTGGTGGCACGCAGCACGGGCGGCCGTGGCGGTGGTGGCACCCGTCTCACCGCACGCGGCGCGAAGCTCGTGGCGGCGTTCCGGGCGGTGGAGGTGGCGCAACGGCAATTCCTCGCGCGCGTGGCGACCGATCTGGAACATTTCGACGAGCAGTGGCCCATCATCGCGCGGCTGGGACTGCAGACCAGTGCACGCAATCAGTTGCACGGCACGGTCACCGCGATTCGGCGCTGCGGCGTGAATGACGAAGTGACGCTCACGTTGCCCGGCGGTGAAGCGATCACAGCATCGCTCACGCACCACAGCACGCAGACGCTGGGGCTGGCGACCGGCAGCGATGCGTTCGCACTCATCAAGGCCCCGTGGATCGAAATCGCGCGCGGCGGCGATCTCGCGGGTTTGGCTACCGCGAACCGCCTTGCAGGCACGGTGGACGCCATCGCCGACGACGCGGGACAGGCCGAGATCATTCTGGCGTTGCCCGGCGGCAGCCGGCTCGCCGCCGTCATGCCGCATGACACGCTGACCGCTCGCGGGTTGACGGTGGGTGTCGGCGCGACGGCCGCGTTCGCGGCCGCCAGTGTGATTCTGGGGGTCATGGCCTGACGCACTCGCGTCGGGCCCGCGCGTGGATCACAACGCGGGCGTTTCGCAGTTGGGCACGACGGATGGCTTTGCGTCGCGACGATCCAGACGCAGGCTCAGCAGCGCCACGCCCACGCCCGCCAGCGGCGCGAGCGCCGCCACCCAGGGCACGGCCGTCAGCCCGGGACCGTGTTCGATAACGAAGCCGCCGAGCCACGCGCCGATGGCGTTGCCGAGGTTGAACGCGGCGATATTGAAGCTCGACGCCAGGCTTTCCCCCGCCCCCGAGGCCTTTTCCATCACCCACAGTTGCAGCGGCGCGACCGTCGCGAAGGCGGTTGCGCCGAGCAGGGCCACGAAGACGATGGCCAGCCAGTGCGAGTGCAACGCGAACGTCATCAGCCCCAGCACCCCAGCGAGCGCCAGCAGGCTGCCCAGCACTGTCGGCACCACGCGACGATCCGCAAACTTGCCGCCCAGCAGGTTGCCGACGACCAGACCGCCACCGAAGATCAACAGAATCGGTGAGACCGCGCCCTCGGCAAAACCGGTCACTTCGGTCAACAGCGGGGCGATGTACGTGAACACGCCGAACACGCCCACCCAGCCGAGCACCGTCGTGAGCAATCCGAGCAGCACGGGACGGCGTGCCAGCGCCCGCAGATCCGCCCGCCAGTCACCCGCATCCTTAGGCGCGGCGATCTTCGGCACGAACCCGGCGATCACGAGAAACGCGAGCGCACCGATCAGCGTCACCGCCCAGAAGCTCGCGCGCCAGCCAAAGTGCTGCCCCAGCCAAGTACCGAAGGGCACGCCGAGAATATTGGCGACGGTCAGCCCCGTGAACATCACGGCGATGGCCGACGCACGGCGCTCGCGCGGCACGAGGCCGGTGGCGACCACCGAACCGACGCCGAAGAACGTGCCGTGCGCGAACGACGTCAGCACGCGGGCTGCCATCAGCGCCGCATAGCTCGGCGCCAGCGCACAGGCGGCATTGCCGATGGTGAAGATCGCCATGAGCACCAGCAGAACGGTCTTGCGCGGCCAGCGCGCAGTGACCGTGGTCATGAGCGGGGCGCCGACCACGACACCCAGGGCATAGCCGGAGATCAGCAGGCCGGCGGCCGCGATCGAGACGCCGAAATCGGCGCCGACGTTGAGCAGCAGACCCATGATGACGAATTCCGTCACGCCAATGCCAAAGGCACCGGCGGTCAGGGCATAGAGAGCGATAGGCACGAAAGACTCCTGTCTCGGGATCAAGGAAGGTCAGGCCACTCAGGGAATGGCGATACACGAATGTGCGGAATATAGACGCCCTTGCATTGGTGAAATAGACTGCGCAAAGGAACATGATTTGTGACTTGATGTCACAATGGCCCGCATCCCCTTTCACAGGAACGCCGGAGGACACCGCCGATGGGTCGACAGGACGTCAATCGCTCCGGCGATATGGAAGTTTTCTCGCGTGTGGTCGAGCTTGGCGGCTTCTCGGCGGCGGCGCGCGCGCTGCATATGACGCCGTCCGCCGTGAGCAAGCTGATTGCGCGGCTCGAGGCGCGTCTGGGTGCCCGCTTGTTCAATCGTTCGACGCGCCGCCTGCAACTCACCCCCGAGGGCACGGCCTTTCACGAGCGGGCGATGCGCGTGCTGGCCGACATCGAAGCCGCAGAGCGCGAAGCGGCGGCGGGTGCGGTGCCGCGCGGGCTGCTGCGGGTGAATTCCAGCGTACCGATCGGCTCGCACTATCTGCTGCCGGTCATTCCGGCATTTCTCGCGCAATACCCCGAGATCCGTCTCGATCTGACACTCACCGACACGGTCGTCGATCTGCTGGAGCAACGCGCCGACGTCGCCGTACGGGCCGGCCCGCTGCGCGATTCCCGGCTGGTCGCTCGCAAGCTCGGCGAGAGTCGTGTGCATGTGGTGGCGTCACCGGACTATCTCGCCCGCAACGGCCCATTGCGCACGCCGGCCGACCTGATTCACCACAACGTCATGGCCTTCAATTTCGACCGTCAGGTGCAGGGTTGGCCATTTCTCGACGGCGCCGGCGGCATCACGCACTACCCGCAGGTCGGCAATATGGTCGTGAGCGACGGCGAGATCATGCGCAAGCTCGCGGTCCAGGGGCTGGGGCTGGCCCGCCATTCGCGCTACCACGTCGACGACGATCTGCGCGCCGGCCGGCTCGTCACCGTGCTCGATGACTACAACCCGGGCGATCTGGAGCCCGTGCATGCGGTGTATGTGGGGCAGGGCGGCCATTTGCCCGCACGCGTGCGGGCGTTCCTCGACTTTCTCGTGGCGAACGTGCGTCTGCCGTAGCGGGGCAAGCGTGTGGCACGCGTCGAGCCCATTTCACGCGCTTCCGCCATTGACAGACGCAATGCGCCCGGGGCCTGGCGCCCAGGGCTGCGCGGACGATCAAGCCCGCGCCAGGCCGCGATGCGACCAGACAAAGAGCGGCCATGCCAGCGCGGCACACACGAGCCCGCCGGCCCACACCAGTCCCCAGCCGCCAATCGACAGCAGCAGCGGAATCGCGAGCGGCGTGAGGAACATCGTCATAAACACACCGGTGTTGCCGATACCAAGCGCCGTTCCCGCACGCGACGCCCCGGCAAGCGTGGCCAACTCAGTGAATGCCACCCCATGCCAGGCCGACGCCACCACACCCCCTGCAATCAGCAGCGCGATCATCCACGGCGTGCCATGCGCCAGCCATTCCGGGCGATGCGTCAGCGCCGTCACGAGCAGCGCCAGCGAGGCGAAGACCGCCCCCACCGCCATCGCGCACAGACGCAGATATTGCGGACGGTTGCGGCGCTTGTCGGTGAAGCGCCCGCTCCACACCCGCGTGATGGCGGCCCCCGCCTGTACGGCGCCAAGCGTGAGCGAGATGGTTGCCACGCTGGCGTGCGCCACATCATGCAGAAACACCGTGCCGAACGTGAGCACCGCGATCTGCGGCATCGCAAGGACCGCCATGCCCAGCGCCGTACTCAGCAGGCGGGCATCGCGCAACGGCGAATAGCTTGCGGCCGCGCGTGCGTCGGCGGCCGTCTCCCCGCGTGCCGACTTGCCGGCGTCCTCCTGCAGTGCCTCCGGCGGTTCGAGCAGCCACCGCCATGCTACGACCGCGGCAGCAAACGACGCCGCAGCCAGCCCGGCATAGACCGCTTCGAAGCCGAAGTGCTGCGCCGCGCCGGGCAACACCAGCGCGCCGACCCCGCCGCCGAGCGGCACGGCGCATTGCCGCACACTCATTGCCAGTCCTCGCTCGCGATCGTGAAACCAGCGCATGATGGCGCGCCCGCTCGAGCCATTGACGCTGCCACCGAGGATGCCGATCGCCAGCATCCCCGCCGCAAGCATCGGCATCGACGGGACGAAATGCGCCGTCGGCACACCCCAGATCGCCAGGCCAACAAGCGCGAACGCCGTCACCATCAATCCGACAAGCAGCACGCGCCGGTCGCCCCAGCGGTCGGTGAGCATGCCCCACGGCAGTTCGGAGACGGCGATGCCCAGCCCGATCATGCCGAGCACGATGCCGAGATCGCTATTGGCCAGGGCGTAGGCGCTGCGCATTTGCACTGCGGTGGCGGGAATGCCACCCATCGCAGCGGCAAAGCTGGCATTGGCGGCCACGCCAACACCCAGCACCTTCCAGCGGTGGTTGCGGCCCAAGCCGCGGGGGGCCATCGAGGCATTCGATGCCGGGGCCATCCGACGGGCAGTGGCGGGAGCGGTACACAGACGTTCGTTCATGTGTGACGGTGCGCGGCCCGCAGGCACACGGCTCATAGGGGAAGAGGGGGGGAGTCGCGGCGTCCGACGCGTGCCGATGCACAGTTCGGGCCACCATGAACCGCATCCTACGGATAGACATTGCATCGGAAAAGCGGGAAAATTCGATGCCGTATATCGTGTTTTCCGGATCATCATCGCAAGGGCCACCATGAACCCCCGCGCCTTCGACCTCACGCAGTTGCGTACGTTTATCGCCATCCACGACGCCGGCAGCATTTCGGCGGCAGCGGAGCAGATCTTCCTGTCGCAATCGACGGTCAGCGAGCAACTTCAGAAGCTCGAAGCGCGCGCCGGCCAGCCGTTGCTGGTGCGATCGCGCAAAGGCATGCGTCCGACCCCGGCGGGCACGCGGTTGCTCACCTATGCACGGCAGATCTCGGCACTGTCCGAGGCAGCGTTCGAGGATCTGCAGGGCGTGCTGCTCGATGGCGAGTTGCGCATCGCCATCACCGACTATTACCGTCCGCACGACGTCGGCCGCGTGCTCAAGCGATTCACGAGCCTTTACCCGCGCCTGCGGCTGCATGTGAGCGCCATGCAAAGCGCGCAGATCGAGCGCACCGCCCTGACCGGCGAACACTTCGACGTAGGGTTGGTGTTGCGTCTGATGAACGAGGATATCGGCCGTGGCGCGAAGGCGCTGGGCTACCGGACGTCGGGCACGCTGGTGCGCCGCGAGCGTCTCGTGTGGGCGATGTCGTCGACGCTGGGCGAGCCGCTGGGCGAGCCGCTGCCGCTGGTGACAATGCCGCCGTCATGCACGCTGCAAAGCCTCGTACTCACCGTACTGGAGCGGCACAACGTGCCCTATCGCATCTCCCACTCGGCGGCGGGCGTGGCCGGCATGCAGTTGGCGCTCGGCGCGGGGCTGGGGATTTCGTGCCTGAATGAATCGGCACTCACCCCCGATCTCGTCGTATGTCCACCGTCGCTTGGCCTGCCCCCGCTGCCGCGCGCGGAATTCCACCTGCTGCCCGGACGCGCCGACGAGACCGACCTGATCCGTCACGCCCGCAATGCGCTGCTGCGCCTGTTCGCGTGATACCTTTGCCCCCTGATCCCGATTTTGTCCGCTCATTGCGGTTGCCGTCATGCCGGAAGCCACGCCGATTCGTCTGAATTTCAACACCCGCCGCGCGCTGCTGTTCGCGCTGACGGCCGAGCGTCTGTCGGCCTTTTACGAACATGGGCAGTGGATGACGGACAAGCAGGGCGCGACGCTCGCGCAACTGTGGCTGTCGCGCTCGAAGCTTCAGCTACCGCTCGAAGAGCGCCGGCTGCTTTCAACGTTGAGCGACGATTTCGCGCGCGAACTGGCCGGCACGCTCTCGCGCGAAGCCGGCCTGTATACGGCGCATGAAATGACGGAATCGCTCGACGCGGACTATGCGTTTGCGTCGGCGGTAGCGCAGGATCTGTTGGAAGACTGCACGCGGCGCCTCATCGAGGCGGGAATTCCGGAGTCATGACGGCGTAGCGAATTCGAGGCGTTGACGGGGTTTATCAGCGCGCGCGTCACGCCATCACGCCATCATGCAACGATGCCACGTTCCTGTACGAGCACCCACGGCGCGACAACCACTGCCCAAAGCTCCGGCGTGCGCGCGGAGAAATCGGCGGCTTGCTCGGCCTGCATGCGCTGCACCAAGGCCGACGATAGCCATTGCGACACGGTGGCCTTATCGTCGTTGGCAACCGCCTCGGCGACCGATACGAGGTCGACGCCGGGCGCCACATACAGCAGCACACCGCGCGCGAAGAACGATTCCAGATCCTTCCAGTCGATCTTGGCGGTTTCACCGAGCAGGCGCAAATAGACGTCGCTGGCACCGGACGCGGCGGCTTGGGAAGCTTGAACTGATTGGGCGGACTTGGGCGAATCCATGACAACGGGCTCCAGAGGGCGCGGGTCGACGACAACGACTGCGCCGGGCAAGCGTAAATAACGAAAACCCGCATTGTAATGTGCCCCGGCATGCGCGACGGTGGTAGCATCGGAACCCCACGTAGCGCGCCGGTGCCGCAGCGACATGGCACGACCGCCGCGGGGTGGCTAACGTTTTACCGAGGAACCGCATGTCCAAACAAAAAACCGATCCCAAGCTGGAACAAGCGCTGACGCGCGGCGATCTCGCCATGCGCCAGATCAACTCTGCCCGTGCGACCGCGCTGCTGCGCGCCCTGGGCGAGATGATCGTGGCAGCGTCGGCAACGATCGGCGTCGAAGCGGTGGTCGACGTGCCCAATGGCGACAAGGTCTACGACCCGGAAGAGGGTGTGTGGCCGCAGGCGCTCATGCTGTCATTCGACGGCCCCATCGAAGAGGCCGACGAAGAAGAGCTGCGCACCGTACGGTTGAGCGCTGAAAAGTATCCGGAAACCTTCGAAGTGGTGTGGCACCGCGCCGATGGCAAGATGGGTCGCCATGAAGCGCGTCCGCTCGCGATGGTCGCGTTTCTGACCGACGTCGAAGTACCTTGGCTCGACGACGAAGCCTGATCCCGAATCGGTCCTGACACTGTCGCTGTCGCTGACGGTACGAGGGGGCGGCATCGCCGCTGTCGCGTGTGCTGCGTGCCGGTAAACCGCCGCCCGAGGCTCACACCTGGGCGGCGGTTTGGTTTGCGCAGGGGCTACACGTCGTAGCGTGCCGACGTTTCGCCATCCCCCGGTCGATCCCAGACTGCAATCACGAGTCCGATGGCGATGAAGCCTGCGCCGAGCAGGCCTTCCTGACTCAGCCGGTCGCCGAAGAGCGCGAATCCGAAAAGCGTCGCGAACAGGGGATCGCTGGTCTCGATGATCTGCACTTTGCTGGCCTGACCGCTCTCCACCGCCCGAGTGGTGAAATAGAAGCCCCCGATCGTTGGAAGCAGCACGAGCGCGCATAGCGTTATCCAGGCCACGCCGCTGGGCATGGCGAATCCCTCGCGCAGCAGGGGTATCGACAGAAAGGCACTGCCGAACCCGAACAGCCAGACGAGCTGCGGCAGTCCCGACCCGATCCTGAACCACTTGGCGAGGAAGATGAACAGCGCGTAGCCGCATCCACCGGCCAGCGCCAGGGCGATGCCCGCGGTGCTGCCGTCGATGCCGCTTTCGAACAGGCCCATCACACCGACGCCGAGGACGATTGCCAGAAAGGCGGCCGTCTTCCGACGCGTTGTCGTCTCCCCGAGAAACCGACCGGACAACGCGAGCGTCGCGCCGCCCGCCGCATACGTGAGGAACGAGACGAGCGGAATCGATGCGTGCGAGAACGCCGTCGTCTCGAAGTGGTAAAGGCTGAAAATGCCGAGAAACGCGAGACATGCAAACTGAGGCCAGCGACGGGCCAGCCGAACGGTCTGCGTGCCGAGATCGTGACGACAGGCACAGAGCAGCGACACCACGACGAAGGCACCGAAGCATTTCCAGAAGGCGATCATCGCGGGCGTGGCCCCTTGATCGAATCCGGTTCGCGTCAACACGCCGATCGTGCCGTTCAGAACGGCGGCGACCAGCGCGCAAATCTCCGGCCCGTAGGCTGTGCGATTAAATACGCCCATTTTCCGATGTGAACTTAATAGATAGGCAATAAGCGACGCACTCATGGCGTTTGAGGTGCTCTGACGAAGTCGACAAAGGTCACGCGGCCGCTTTGATCCGACGAGAAGATTCCTCCCCACTTGTCATCCCATTCGGAAAACGCGGTGTCTGCTCGAAGAATCCGGGTGGCGGCAGCGAGATTCCAATGCGGGATCCCCGGCAACAGATGATGCGTAAGATGGAATGAATCGCCGTGCATCCCGATGAAGATGCGTTCAACCCAGCACGAATAACGGTTTCGGGCGCCGAAGCACCACTCACTGGATGCGTCCATGAACGGGTAATGCTCGGACAATTCACTGAACCAACCAATTACTGGAAAAACCAGGATCAGCGGAATCCACCAAAAGAACATAAGATTCGCCAGCCATCCCTGCGAATAGGCAATCACAGCCATCGACGCATGAAAGGCAAGAATCAACCAGGATTCTGCTTGGGATTCGTTTGGGCGCACAGAAAAAGACAGGCGACTCAGAATCAGGGACTTGATATAGCGGAGTGTGAACCGGCCATATATCGCGCTCAGTACGAATCGCCGGAAGAAGTCTGGGCCTCGTTGGGTCTCATATATCCCTGCGCCCAGCAGCTCCCGATAATCGGGATCGTGATTGGCATCGCCGAGGTGTGAGTGATGCAAAATTACGTGGGATTGCCGATAGGCAAACATGGATTGCATGATTGGCCAACCGCAGAATACTCGGCTCACAACCCGATTCAAAGCCTTGGATCTGAACAGCGTCCCGTGCGCCCCATCATGGAAAAGACTTGCTAATGCACGCTGTCTAGCCCCGATGATCAGAACTGACAACGGATACAGCAGCGGCTGCACCTCTAATGACAGCAGGCAGCCGGCAAGAATCCAAACGTAATCGAGAACGATAGAAAAAAGCCCTCGATGGTTGTTTCGCTCGCACAATGCCTTGATGCGGCTCTTTTGATCTCCGGTAAGCGCGAGACTCGTGTATTTCCGTACCATGTTCCCCCTCCGCCAAACGTTCCGATGACGGAAGGGGACATCCCCATTTTTCCGTCAACGCTCATCACGCTCCGAGGGGGAAGCGCGCACCAAATTTGATTTCGCATTCTGCCAGCGGAAATACACCTGCAGAATGCAATTGGGTGCGAAAAGTCAGATTTAAGAATTTTCGGATATTTGATCCGGCCCGAAGCCGGCCGTCATCTGCGCGACGGCACAATGCCCGCGCGTATCAGATCGACGCCAGCGCAAACGTGCGGCCCGTCGCGAGCTTGTCCACGACACCGCCCTGCTTGAAATGCAACGCGTCGAATTCACCGAGCACGGTGGCGTTCTCGCCCTGCACATGCAGCGCCGTACCCTCTGGAATGGCAACGACGCGTTCGTCCGGATTGATCGCCAGATACTCGGCCAGACGCTCCTCGCGCGATTCACCGTTGTGCCCCGTCGGCTTCCCACTGATGAAATGCGGATTCACCTGGAACGGAATCAGGTTGAGCGCTTTGAGCGTCGGCGGCTCGACGATCGGCATGTCGTTGGTCGTGCGAATGGTCGGGCACACCACGTTCGCCCCGGCGCTCCACCCCACGTAAGGCATCCCCGCGTTCACACGCTCGCGCAGCAGGCCCACGATGCCCGCGTTGTACAGGCGATCGAGCAGCACGAACGTATTGCCCCCGCCCACCACGACGGCCTGCGCCTGCTCGACGGCGGCGCGCGGATCCTTGTGATGATGAATCGACTCGAGGGCATAGCCCAGCCGCTCGAACGTCGGCTTCACGCGCGATTCATACTCGTCGTAGCTGTACGTGATGCCCCCGGCGTACGGCACGAACAACACGTGTTTCGCGCGATCCCTGAGCACCGCATGCACCTGATCGTCGGCATGCGCCAGAAAGCCCTGGCTGCCCTTGCGGGAACTGCTCATCATCAAGATCTGTTTCACGACTCATGCCTCCAGGGCAGATGTTTTCGGGGGAACGGCCCGGCGCGGGCGCGTCGCGCACCTTCGGCGCAAACGGTGAGTGTACCCGTCACCTCAACACAGGCACGACGCACCTCGAACCGCGTAGCGGTCGCCGCCGCGTACGGCGCCCCCATTTCTCATGAAGTGAAATGCCATATCGAATGCTGCAAACGCACCACCCGCTTTCGGTATCCGACGCAAAGCCCCGTGGCGCCGGCCTCATACGCAAATCCTTATGCCGCCTATAAGTTGCGGGAGTATCACGACGCGAAATCCCGGGTTTCCGAGCGCCCGGAGAAGGATTACACTCAGGGTCTTATATAAGACTGCCCCTTATCGTCAACCACCCGGTCGTCATCCTCACGCCAACCGCGTGGGTGTCTCGGCAAGGTCACTGGACGAAATCGCGTCAACCTGGTTTTCAAACTCGAGTACAGCATCATGACTTCCACTTCCCAGCGTGGCGGCCTGACGGTCGCAGACAATCTGATCGCGTTCATCGAAAAGGAAGCCCTGCCGGGCACCGGTGTCGATGTCGATGCGTTCTGGAAAGGCTTCGACGCCATCGTTCATGACCTCGGCCCGAAGAATCGCGCCTTGCTCGCCGAACGCGACCGCCTGCAAAGCGAACTCGACACCTGGCACCGTGCCAACCCGGGCCCCATCGCCGACGCCGCAGCCTATCGCGCGTTCCTCGAAAGGATCGGTTACCTGTTGCCCGCGCCTGCCAGCGTGCAGGCCACCACGGCCAACGTCGACCATGAAATTGCCGAGCAGGCCGGTCCGCAGCTCGTGGTGCCGCTCTCCAACGCCCGCTACGCCCTGAACGCCGCCAACGCGCGCTGGGGCAGCCTGTACGACGCGCTCTACGGCACCGACGCCATCCCTGAAACGGACGGCACAGAAAAGGGCACCGGCTACAACCCGAAGCGCGGCGAACGCGTGATCGCCTTCGCACGCGGCTTCCTCGATCAGGCCGCACCGCTGGCCGACGGCTCGCATAAGGACGCCACCGGCTATCGTGTCGAGAACGGCAAACTCATCGTCACGACCAAGACCGGCGAGACGGGCCTGGCCACGCCTGCCCTGTTCGTCGGCTATCAAGGCGACGCCGCGGCGCCGACGGCCGTGCTGCTCAAGCACTACGGTCTGCACTTCGAGATCCAGTTCGACGCCAGCCACCCGATCGGCAAGACCGACGCGGCGCATATCAAGGACGTGCTCGTCGAAGCCGCCGTCACGACCATCATCGACTGTGAAGACTCGGTCGCCGCCGTGGACGCCGACGACAAGGTCGACCTCTATCGCAACTGGCTCGGCCTGATGCAAGGCACGCTGACGGAAGCCGTGGAAAAGGGCGGCAAGACGTTCACGCGCCGTCTGAACGCCGACCGCGAATACACCGGCGCCAACGGCCAACCGGTGACGCTGCACGGCCGCTCGCTGCTGTTCATCCGTAACGTCGGTCACCTGATGACCAACCCGGCGATCACCGATCGCGAAGGCCGCGAGATTCCGGAAGGCATTCTCGACGGCGTGGTCACCGTGCTCGCGTCGCTGCATGACCGCAAGCATCGACTGAACTCGCGCACCGGCTCGATCTACATCGTCAAGCCGAAGATGCACGGCCCGGCCGAAGTGGCCTTCGCCGATGAACTGTTCGGCCGCATCGAAGCGCTGTACGACCTGCCGCGCAACACGCTCAAGATGGGCATCATGGACGAAGAGCGTCGCACGAGCGTGAACCTCTCGGCCTGTATCGCCGCCGCCGCGTCGCGCGTTGCATTCATCAACACGGGCTTCCTCGATCGCACGGGCGACGAGATGCACACCGCGATGGAAGCCGGTCCGATGATGCGCAAGGGCGACATGAAGTCGTCGGCATGGATCACGGCCTACGAGAAAAGCAACGTGCTCGTGGGTCTGGCCGCCGGCCTGCGGGGCCGCGCGCAGATCGGCAAGGGTATGTGGGCCATGCCGGATCTGATGCAAGCCATGCTCGAGCAGAAGATCGCGCATCCGAAGGCCGGGGCGAACACCGCCTGGGTGCCGTCGCCGACCGCCGCCACGCTGCACGCCCTGCACTATCACATGGTCGACGTGCAGGCCGTCCAGCAGGAACTCGAGAAGATCGACTACGCGAAGGAACGCGACACGCTGCTCACGGGCCTGCTGACGGTGCCGGTCGTGGCGAAAGCCGAATGGTCTGCCGACGAAATCCGCAAGGAGATCGAGAACAACGCGCAGGGCATTCTGGGCTACGTCGTTCGCTGGATCGACCAGGGCGTGGGCTGCTCGAAGGTGCCGGACATCAACGACATCGGCCTGATGGAAGACCGCGCCACGCTGCGCATTTCGAGCCAGCATCTGGCGAACTGGCTGCGTCACGGCGTCATCACGCGCGCGCAGGTCGAAGAGACCTTCAAGCGCATGGCCGCCGTGGTCGACAAGCAGAACGCAGGCGACGCGCACTATCGTCCGATGGCGCCGAACTTCGACGACTCGCTGGCGTTCCAGGCGGCAAGCGCCCTGGTGTTCGAAGGGCTGACGCAGCCCAGCGGCTACACCGAGCCGCTGCTGCACAAGTACCGTCTGGAACTGAAGGCGAAGCAACGCGGGTAATCGCACGACGATAAGTCGATCGGTTCGCGGCTTATCATTGGACGCTCGACGGGGTAACCTGTCGGGCGTCTTTGTATTTTAGGAGCCGGCTGCGCATGGACCCCGCCATCGCCCTGCAACGCGCCGAGCGTCGCGCCCTGTGGTTTCTTGTGGCCGCGCTGGTGATCTTCGTCGCCACGCTCTTCATGCCGGAGCACTTCGTCACGGGCTGGATCCGGGCAGCGGCCGAAGCCGCGATGGTCGGCGGACTGGCGGACTGGTTCGCGGTCGAAGCGCTGTTCCGGCGCATTCCGATCCCAGGGCTCGCGCGGCACACGAATATCCTGATTCGCAAGAAAGACGCCCTCGGCGACGGTCTCGCCCGCTTCGTGCGCGAGAAGTTTCTCGACACCCCCTCGGTCGTTCGGCTCATCCGGCAACAAAACCCGGCGGACGCCGTCGCGCACTGGCTCGGCTCGTACGAGAACACGCGTCAGTTGAGCGCGGTGCTGGTGAAAGTGGCCAGCGGTGTGCTCGACGTGATGGACGAGCGCAACGTGCAGGCCTTTATCCGCCGCGCGCTCGACACGATGATCGACCGGCTCGACCTGTCGCAATCGGCGGCCGCCATGCTCGACACGCTCACGCGCGACGGCCGTCATCAAGCGCTGCTCGACGAGACGCTCGACTACCTCGTCGAGCTCCTCAATGAGCCGCAGACGCGCGAATTCATTTCGGCGCGCATCGTCGACTGGCTCAAGAGTGATCATCCGAAGAAGGAGAAGGTGCTGCCGTCGGAGTGGATCGGCAACAAGGGCTCCGACATGATTTCGGCGGCCGTCACCCGCCTGCTGGCGCAAATGGAAGCGGACGAATCGCATCAATTGCGTCAGGCGTTCGATCGCGCGGTCGCGGGACTGATCGAGCGGCTCAAGCACGACGCCGACTTCCAGGCGAAGCTCGACGCTTTCAAGACCCAACTGAAAGGCGACACCGCGTTGAACGCCTATGTCGGCGGTCTGTGGAACGAGTGGCGAAGCTGGGTGAAGCGCGACCTCGCGCGCGACGACTCGGTGATCGGCGCCAAGATCACCGGCGCGGCCGCGTGGATGGGTCAGGAGCTGGCGCGAAGCGACTCGCTGCGCAAAGCGCTCGACGCGCAATTGCTGGATGCCGCCGAGCGCATGGCACCGGGGTTTGCCGACTTCGTGACCGAGCACATCCGCGCCACAGTGCATGGCTGGAATGCCGAACATCTGTCGCAACAAATCCGCCTGAGCGTCGGACAGGACCTGCAGTACATCCGCATCAACGGCACACTCGTCGGTGGACTGATCGGCGCCGTGCTCTATTTGATTGCCCAGGCACCGGTGCTGCTTTCGCGCGGCCACTGACGAGCATCGGCGTCGGACCGGGTAGCAAACGCGCACCGCTCAACCGGACTGAATCTGCCGCCGCCCCCCTTTTGCTGCGTTGCGCCGACCGTTGCACAAATACCGGCCAACCCTAGGGAAAACCCGTGGTTTTTTCGCAACGCAGCGGCGTTGGCACCTCGCGGATTGCCGAATTCCAAAAAACCAATGAAAATCAATCACTTAATACGAGCAATAGGGGTGGATGCCACCGGTCTGACGCGGATCACAGCACGAATTAGAGGGAAATGTCGCGGCGCGCAACAACTTGTTTGATCTGACGGGGTTTATCGCGAAGTGCGACAGCAGTAGAGTGACAACATGATGAAGTCAGTCGACGTCGTGGCTCGCAGGGTGCACCGCACCGCGGACGACGCCGGCTCGTACAGGAGCATTACCATGGCTGCCCTCGGTTCTTTCCTTCTGCTGGCGAGTGCCTCGCTGCTCACCGCGTCGTATCTGCGCAGCCGTGCCGCGCGTACGCCCCGTCAGCAAGCGCGCGTGACGCGTCGCTGAACGCTTCGACGCCAAGCGATACCGGGCGCATCACTGCGGCGCATAGTGTCTGAGCTCGTTGTCCTGCACAACGAATCAGGCTTTTCGACGTTTGATTGTTTCATTTTCAGCAATACTCCCTTCTCCGGGAGCGCATTTTTCTCCTTGCTGCGTGGGCGTAGATTGGCGCCAATGATGGCGCCCATGGTGGACGTCTCGCCAGACAGGAGAAATGAAAATGAAGTCCATTCTGATCGCTTCGGCCTTCGCTGCCGCGCTGTTGAGCGCAGGTGCCGCGAGCGCCGCCGAGAATGCCCAATCGGCTGCCCAACCGCAGCAACCCCAGACGCAAGCGCAAGTTCAAGTGCGAACGCAGGCCCAGCCGGGTGCCGTGGCAGCCACCACGCAAACGACGACCGTCGCCCCGGCCTATGAAGTCCCGGGCCGCGTGAATCGCGCCGGTTCGATCTACTTCGGTCAGTAAGCTGCGCAATAAAACGGCAAGCCGGGGCGCTGCCCACCGGCCTGCCGAATTCCCGATGCTCGGGCACCCCCACACGCCTCCCCGTCCCGTCGTTCCCCCTCAGTAGGTTCGCTTCATCGCTGCCGCACACGCGGCGGACAAGCATCCCACCGCCAGCACATACACCGCGATCCACCATGGTTTGTGACCGCCGTATTCGAGCAGCGTCGCCGCCACCAACGGTGTGATCGAGCTGGAAACGATTCCCGACACTTGATACACGACCGAGATGCCCGTGTAACGAACCCGCGTGTCGAACAGTTCGCAGAACATCGACGCCTCGGGACCATAGACGAACGCATATACAACGCCCAGCGGCACAATCACCGCGAGCGACACCCACCAGACGCTCGTCGCATAGTGCATCACCGCCAATGCCGGAATCGCCGACACGCCACAGGCCAACGCACCCCAGCCGAACACTCGACGGCGTCCCACGCGGTCCGACAGCTTTGCGGCATACGGAATCGTGACGATCAAGACCATGGCCGCGAGCGTGACCGCCAGCAGGATCGGCGTCTTCGGAAAGTGCAGCGTGCCAACGAGATACGAGATGGCGAACACCGCATAGACATTGAACACCACGCCATCGATGTAACGCGCGCCCCAGCCCAGCAGCACGTTACGCCGGTAATCGCGCGCAATCTCCGAGAGCGGCACATGCGCGACGCGCTGACTGTCCTTGATGCGCGCGAACTCGGGCGTCTCCAGCACGCGCAGCCGGATGAACATACCCACCGCCACGAGCACCACGCTGAGCATGAACGCCAGACGCCAGCCCCATGCCATGAACTGCGCATCGGTCAGTGTCGATGAGAGCAGCGCGACCACACCGGTCGACAGGCACAATCCCACGGCGAGCCCGATCTGCGGATACGCCGCGAACCGCCCGCGCCGGTCGTGCGGCGCGTACTCAAACGCCATGAGCACCGCGCCGCCCCATTCGCCGCCCAGTCCAATGCCCTGCAACAGACGCAGGAACAGCAGAATCAGCGGGGCCGCCATGCCAATACTGTCGTAGGTCGGCACCAGTCCGATCAGGAACGTCGACACCCCCATGATGGAGAGCGTGACAATGAGCAATGGCTTGCGTCCCAACCGGTCGCCGAAATGGCCGAACAGGATGCCCCCGATCGGCCGCGTGGCGAATCCCACCGCGTAGACCGTATAGGCGAGCGCGGTGGCAATGAAGGCATCGCCGCTGGGAAAGAAGAGCTTGTTGAAGACGAGGCCTGTCACAGTGCCGTACAGGAAGAAGTCATACCATTCGACGGTCGTGCCGATCAGGCTGGCCAGCGCGACCGTGCGCACCGCTTTTTCGGCGGAGACGGCATCGCTGCCGCCCACGCCCGTGAGAACCTGTTCCATTGCGCCTCCTGTTGATGCGCCGCGCCGTGGCGGCGCGCTGCGACGCACCGGTCTGCGCCGGGCGTCTGTCTCCTGGATGTCTCGGTGCCGCCTTTGGATCACGCGGCTATGTTTTGATGATGCGGATTACGGGGACTGCGGGTAAGACGCGAAAACACGCATGCGCGCGAACGCATACGACCGTAGCGGCCACCTGACGATCAGGCGGTGGCGCCGATGAAATTGCGTCCGCGCGGACCGTCGAGCGCGGCGGCGATCATCGCGCTCGATTCCGGCTCGGACACGCCATAGGCCGAAAACTCGGTCGCCACGCCCAAACCGTTGAGAAACGCGGTGAGCTTGTCCGGGGCGCGGCCAATGTCGCCGTCGAACACCTGCGCCAGCACCGCGTCGCGATCGACACGGCGGCCTATCGCCAGACGCATCACCGCCGGCAAGGTGAACGAGCACGCAATGCCGTGCGGGAGTCCATGTCGAATCGTCATGTCGTACGAAATGGAATGCGCCAACGCGGTCTTCGTGTTGGAGAACGCCATGCCCGCTTGCAGTGCCGCGAGCGCCGCCTGAGCGCGCAACGTCTCGTCGTCCAGTGACACCATCAGCTGCGGCAACACGCGCATCATGTCGCGCGCCGCCGTCACGGCGAAGGTGTCGGAAATCGGATTGGCGTTGACATTCCAGATCGCCTCGAGCGCGTGCGAGAGGGCGTCGAGCCCGCTTTGCAGCGTGATGGCGTGCGGCAGCGAGCGCGTCAGTTGCGGATCGACAATCGCCGCCTCCGGCCACGTCTCGGGTAAATGCAGCGAGTACTTCTTGTGCTTCACATGACGATCCCACAGCGTGGCCCACGGGGTGACTTCGCTGCCGGTGCCGGCCGTCGTCGGAACGGTGATGAGACGCTTGGTCCGCGATGGCCGGAAGTCGCCCCCCGCATCAAGCGCATCGACGAGCGTCGCAAAGCGATCATCCTCGCCCGCGACCATCAACAGCTTGGCCGTGTCGAGCGCGCTGCCGCCGCCCAGCGCCACGATCACCTCGCACTGGCCGTACCGCCGCCAGAAATCGCTGTACATCGGGGCGAGTTCGCGCACATCCGGGTTCGGGCTGACACGATCGATCGTCCCCGCCAGCCGTTGCCCGAGCAGCGCTTCGACGCGTCCCGTCATGCCGAGCGCCCGCGCTTCGGGCATGGTGACGAGCACAACCCGCCGCTCGCCGACCAATTCGGGCAACTGAGCAAGGGCACCCGCACCGAAGCGAACATCGACCGGATTATGGAAACGTGAACATGCAGTCATGGTGAGGAGGTGCCGCTGCACCCGCGGGCGCTGCGATCGATTGACGAAGATTGAGCTGGATTATGGTGAGGACCGTTCTATACTTCCAATTCACAATTTTTCGTTAAAGTATTGATAAAACCTATACCTCGTCACGGGAGCGTCATCGATGCGGATTACCCAACTGCGCTCGTTCCATGCGGTGGCGCACCACGGCAGCGTGACGCGCGCGGCCCAGGCGCTGCATGTGAGCCAGCCCACGATGACCACGCAGATTCGTGCGCTGGAGGAGACCTACGGTGTCGAACTGTTCTACCGGCACGGTCGTGGACTGACGCTCACGCCCACCGGAAAATCGTTGTATGCGGTGAGCCTGCGCATCTTCTCCGACGAAGCCGAAGCGCTTGGTCTGCTCAAGGAGCACGGTGAGCTACGCACCGGCGAACTACGCCTGGGTGCCGTCGGACCGCATCACGCGATGGAGATCGTGGCGGCATTCCAGCCGCGTTACCCCGGCATTCGCATTTCCATGCGGCCGGGCAATTCCGAAGAGATGATCGAGAGCCTGCTGGCCTATCGCACGGACGTGGCGGTGCTCGCGCGCTATCACGACGACGCGCGTCTGCATGCCGTGACCTACCGCACCCATCCGGTCGTGCTGTTGGTGCCGCGCGCGCACCGGTTCGCCAAGCGACGCAGCGTGCCGCTCGCGGCGCTGGCTGACGAGCCGATGCTCATGCGCGAGCCGGGATCGACCACGCGGCACGCGCTCGAAGCGGCGTTGCAAGCGGCGGGGGTGACACCGACCGTGGCGATGGAGATCGGCAGTCGCGAAGCGATTCGCGAGGCGGTGATTCTGGGGCTGGGAATCGCTGCGGTGTCAGCGCGTGAGCATACGCCCGACGCGCGACTTGCCACCGTATCGATCAGCGACGCACGCGTGGAGACGACAACGGTCGTTGTGTGCCTGGCGCAGCGGCGAGCGTCGCGAGCGATTGCGGCGTTTCTGGAGGTCGTGGCGGGACTGGTGTAACGCCCGTGGGTATGGCGTGGGCAGTGCCTGGCACGCCGCCCACGCAAGACGTCACCTGACCGATTACAGATATTGGCTCGCCGCCAGCACGACGCCCGAGGCCACGAGGCAGTAGATGCCGAACAGATACCAGCGGCCGTGTTCGAGCCAGCGCGACAACCAGCGCAGCGCCACCAGACCGGCAAGGAAGCTGAACACCATGCCGACGAGGCTCGGCGTGAGCACCGTCATGTAGTGACCGGAGAACGATTGCGCGCCGCCCGACTTGTACAGGCGGTAAGCTTCCTTGGCGATCACCGGCGGCGTGAGCACCACGGCCAGCGCGAAGCTGAATTCCTCGACACGAATTTTATCGAGCCCGCGCATCATCCCCGTCGAGATGGTCGATCCCGAGCGCGAGAAACCACGGAACGGCAGGCACAAGCCCTGCACCGCGCCGATCCAGGCCGAGTCGGCACCGCGCAACGGGCGATCGCCCATCGGCGGACGCTTGCTGCCTGAAATCAGAATCAGGATGCCCGCCATCGCGAGGCCGCCGGAGATGATGTACAGATTGCCGAACAAGTGCTCGATCTCGGCGTGTTGGGAGCCACGCATCAAGACCTTCTCGATAAACAGCATCAAGGCCAGCCCGATCACGCCCGTGAAGCCCGTCGCGATGACGACTTGCTTCGCGTTATGCATGAAATCGTGCTTCGACGAGAAATAGCGCTCGCGCCACGACTTCCAGAAATAGACGATGACGGCGAGCATCGTGCCGGTGTGCAGCATGACGAGCAATAACGTCATGGCGGGCGCCGACGGGTCGAGACCCATCAGTTTCTCGGCCATGATCACGTGTGCCGAACTCGACACGGGAAGCAACTCCGCCACGCCCTGCACAATCGCGAGCACGAGCACTTGCAGATAATCCATGCGAAATCCTTGTGAAATGGGCAAGGAGCCTACGCCGGATACATGACACTTTCGTGACGGTCACATGACGGCGGCGCCGGTTCCCTACCCACCACCGGCTGCCGCGCATGATACTCCAACAGACGTGTCACGAAGTGGGCAAGTGAGCCGTTTCCGACGGGTACCTTGGGTCAAGGCGGCGCGACTTGCCCACCGGAAATCCACAGCTTGGTCACAGGTGCGCCACAGCTTACCCACAGGGTTATCGACAGATTTGTCCACAGGGCGCGACGCATCGCAAAGGGGGACGCACAAAACAAAATCGGCCACGCGAAGTGGCCGATTTGTGATCGGAGGCGCCGCCCCGGAGTCCCGACGCGCCGCACAGGCGCTGGCTCACGGGAGGTGCCGCCAGTACTGCGATGGGTGACGCGAATCAGCTACCGAAGTACGTGCTGCCGGCAAGGGCAAGGTTGATGATCGACCCCGGGGTCGCGGCTACCGCTGCAGCGCCCGAGTTGGCGATCGACTTCGGATAAACCGAATCGTGTTGCTGCAGCAGACCGGCTTGCTGGGCTTGCGCCAGCTCCTGACCGACCTGAGCGCGGGTCAGCATGCTGGTTTGCGGCACCCACGAGAATTCCGTCGGGCCGTCGAAGGCATCGCTGGCAAAGGCCGAACCGGCCGACACGGCCAACATTGCGGAAACCAGGGCTGAGGTAATAAGAGCGCGCTTCATGATGTTTTCTCCTGTCTGTTTGAGTCGCGGCGATGTTCAATTCATCGTCGACAATTGCAGTCTATTGGCATCGACATGCGCAATAAAGACTATATTCGTCCATGCTAAATTTCTGAATATGAAATAATCGGGTTGACTTTGGGCGATTCTGCCCATCTCGGTGCGCGCACACTTACGCGCCCAATGAAAACGGGACGCCATCAGGCGTCCCGCGTCCCCCAGTTGGGATTCCGGATCGCGAGCCCGTGATCGGCGCGCGATGTGGGTCGGCTATTTCGACGTGGCGGCGGCTTCCGATATCGCTGCCGAGGCCCCCGGCGCCACCGTTTGCGCAAGCACTGGCTTGAGTGCGATGCCGGTGTGGCTCGCCGCGACCTGCGTCAGCGCATCGGGTGACGTCGCGGCGACGACCGTCCCGCCGTTCTTGCCGCCCTCCGGGCCCATATCGACGATCCAGTCGGCTTCGGCAATCACATCGAGGTTGTGCTCGATGACGACGACGGTATGCCCGCCATTCACCAGCCGATGGAGCACATGGATCAGACGCGCCACGTCCGCCATGTGAAGGCCGACCGTGGGCTCGTCGAGCACATACAGCGTGTGCGGCGTCTTTTGTCCGCGGCGCGTGACGTCGTCGCGCACCTTGGTCAACTCCGTCACCAGCTTGATGCGCTGTGCCTCACCCCCCGACAACGTCGGCGACGGCTGCCCCAGCGTGAGATAGCCGAGCCCGACGTCCTGCATCAGTTGCAGCGGATGCGCAATGCTCGGCATCGACGCGAAGAACTCGACGGCTTCGTCCACTTCCATCGTCAGCACGTCGCCGATGCTCTTGCCGCGCCACGTGACGGCCAGCGTCTCGGCGTTGAACCGCTGCCCGTGACAGACGTCGCACAGCACCTTCACGTCGGCGAGAAAGCTCATGCCGATGGTACGCACGCCCTGCCCCTCGCACGCCGGGCAGCGGCCTTCGCCGGTATTGAATGAGAAGCGTGACGCCGCATAACCACGGGCGCGGGCTTCGAGCGTATCGGCAAACAAGCGGCGAATCGTGTCCCAGAAGCCAATATACGTGGCCGGGCACGAGCGCGGTGTCTTGCCGATGGGCGTCTGATCGACTTCGAGCACGCGATCGATGGCCTCCCAGCCGGTCACCGACGCGCAACCGTGCCACGCGTGCACCACAGGACCGCGAGGCTGCGCCGGTGCCGCCGACGTCGCACGCGGCTTACCGTCCGCCTTCACCGCGTGACGCACCGTTCCCTTGCGGGCACGTCGCTCGGCGGGTGACGACAGCACCGAACGCCCCACCGCGTCGAGCAGGTTCGTCATCAGCACGTCGCGGGCGAGCGTCGATTTTCCCGACCCCGACACGCCGGTAATGGCCGTAAGTCGCGCCAACGGCAACGACGCCGTCACGTCCTTCAGATTGTGGAGCGTGGCGCCATGCACCGTCAGCCAATTCGGCGGCACCGCCTCGACGCCGGTCGCAGGCGCAATGACTTCACGGCGTGGATGAATCGGGTGTTGCAACGGTTGCGCCAGGAACTTGCCGGTCAGCGACTCGGGGTGCGAGGCCAGATCGGCGACGCTGCCCTGCGCGACCAGCATGCCGCCACGTTTGCCCGCACCGGGACCGATGTCGATGATGTGATCCGCGCGGCGAATCGTGTCTTCGTCGTGCTCGACCACCACCAGCGTATTGCCCTGATCGCCCAACTTGCGCAACGCGCCGAGCAGAATGCCGTTATCGCGCGGGTGCAGGCCGATGGTCGGCTCGTCGAGCACGTAGCAAACACCCTGCAGATTGCTGCCGAGTTGCGCCGCGAGCCGAATGCGCTGCGACTCGCCGCCCGAGAGCGTCGGCGCCGCGCGATCGAGCGTGAGGTAGCCGAGCCCGACTTCCTCGAGAAATGCCAGACGTCCCTGAATCTCGCTGATCAGATCGCGCGCGATGCTCGCTTCGCGACCGTGCAATTCGAGGCCTTCGATCCACTCGCGCACATCGGTCACGGTCCACTGCGCAACGCCGGAGATCGCGTGCTCGTCGAACGTCACCGCGCGCGCGACGGTATTGAGCCGCGCCCCGTGGCAATCCGGACACGGCTGATCGCCCACGCCCTCCGGCTCCTGCTCCTCCGACGGCAACGAATGCTCGCGCCCCCGGTTGTCCTGATTGAGCACGGTGTCGTCGAACGCTTCGCGCTGCTCGCGCGTGAGCGCCAGGCCCGTGCCCACGCACGTTTGACACCAGCCATGCTTGCTGTTGAACGAAAACATGCGCGGATCGAGATCCGGATAGCTCGTGCCGCACACCGGGCAGGCGCGCTTGACCGAGAACACCTCGATCTGGCCCACGCCTTCGCCCGGTTGCTCGTTGCCCATCGCGTCGCCGAGACCGTCGAGCGGCGCGAGCAGATGCATCACGCCCTTGCCTTGCTCGAGCGCCGCCGCCAGCAGCGTGCGCAGCAAGCCTTCGGTCTCGGGCGTGACGATCACGTCGCCCACCGGCAGTTCGATGGTGTGCTCGCGGAATCGATCGAGCTTTGGCCACGGGTCGACCGGCAGGAACACCCCATCGACACGCAGATGCGAATGCCCGCGCGCCTTGGCCCACTTCGCGAGATCGGTGTAGATCCCCTTGCGGCCCACGACCAGCGGCGCGAGCAGCCCCACATGCTGGCCGCGCCGATCGCGCATCAGTTGCGCGACGATGGAATCGGGGCTTTGCGCCGTAACGGGCGAACCGTCGTGAATGCAGTGTTGAATGCCGAGCTTGACGTACAGCAGACGCAGGAAGTGCCAGACTTCGGTCGTGGTCGCCACCGTACTCTTGCGTCCGCCGCGCGAGAGGCGCTGCTCGATGGCGACCGTCGGTGGGATGCCATACACCGCATCCACTTCCGGGCGCCCCGCCGGTTGCACGATGGATCGCGCATAGGCGTTGAGCGATTCGAGATAACGGCGTTGCCCTTCGTTGAAGAGGATGTCGAAGGCCAGCGTCGACTTGCCCGACCCCGAGACACCCGTGATCACACTGAACTTGCCGCGCGGAATGGCGACGTCGAGCGCTTTCAGGTTGTGTTCGCGGGCGTTGACGATACGAATGTCATTGCCGCCGGCCGGCTTGCGCTGCGCGCGTGCCGCACGCAAGGCCGTTTGCAGCGGCATACCCGGATCAGCGACGGCATCGGCCGCCGCCGCTGACCGGCCGGGCGCCACGATATTACGTTCATAGTCGGCCAGGGCGCGCCCGGTGTGCGACCCCTCGCACGCCACCACCTGCGCGAGCGTACCCGCGCACAGCACTTCACCGCCGCCCTCGCCGCCTTCCGGCCCAAGGTCGATGATCCAGTCGGCCGCGCGCACCACATCGAGATTGTGTTCGATGACGAGCAGCGAATTGCCGCCGTCGAGCAGCTTGGCGAACGCGCGCATGAGCTTGGCGATGTCGTCGAAATGCAGCCCTGTTGTCGGTTCGTCGAAAATGAAGAGCCGACCGCGATGCGCTACCTTCTGTCCGCTCGCCGTCTTCTTCTGCGCCGCTTCCGCCAGGAAACCCGCAAGCTTCAGGCGCTGGGCTTCGCCGCCGGAGAGCGTGGGCACCGGCTGACCGAGCTTGACGTATTCGAGACCTACGTCGACGATCGGCTGCAAGACGCGCAACACTTCGCGATCCGACGAGAACAACTTCACCGCCTCGTTGACGGTCAACTCGAGCACGTCCGACACGCTCAGCTCGCGCATCGCTTCACCGGGCACGGCGCGCTGAATCTTCACGTCGAGCACTTCGGCGCGATAGCGCTTACCGTCGCAATCGGGGCAACGCAGATACACGTCGCTCAGGAACTGCATCTCCACGTGTTCGAAGCCCGAGCCGCCGCATGTCGGGCAGCGCCCGTTGCCGGAATTGAAGCTGAAGGTACTGGCGTTGTAGCCCCGTTGCAGCGCCGCTGGCACGGCGGCGAACAGTTTGCGAATCTCGTCGAACGCGCCGACATAGCTCGCCGGGTTCGAGCGTGCCGTCTTGCCGATCGGCGACTGATCGACGAACACCACGCCCGACAATTGTTCGGCGCCGATGAGTTCGTCGTGGGCCCCCGGGGCTTCGGTCGGGTCGCCGAAGTGGCGCGCGAGTGCCGGGTTGAGGACGTCCTGCACCAGCGTCGATTTGCCGGATCCGGACACGCCGGTCACGCACACGAGCCGCCCAAGCGGAATCTCGACACTGACCTGCTTGAGGTTGTGTTCGCGCACGCCGGTGAGCGTGAGGCTCGGCGTCGCGGCGTCGACCGGGCGCGCGCGCCAGTTCGACGCGTTCGCCACGTGCTTGCGTCCGCCCAGGTAGCTGCCGGTCAGCGTATCGGCATGGCGCACTTCCTCTGGCGTGCCGTCGAAGACGATCTGGCCGCCGCGCTCCCCGGGTCCCGGCCCCATGTCGATCACGCGGTCGGCGGCCAGCATCACCGCCGGATCGTGCTCGACCACCACCAGCGTATTGCCCGCGTCACGCAGGCGATGCATGGCGGCGACGATGCGGTCCATGTCGCGCGGATGCAGGCCGATACTCGGCTCGTCGAGCACAAATAGCGTATTGACGAGCGACGTGCCGAGCGCCGTCGTCAGATTGATACGCTGCACTTCGCCGCCCGAGAGCGTGCGGCTCTGACGGTCGAGCGTGAGGTAGCCGATGCCCACGTCGCACAGATACTTCAGCCGCGTGCCGACCTCTTCCTGCAACAGCTTGAGGGCGTCGTCGAGCAGGCTCGACGGCAACGTGAGCGAATCGAAGAACTGACGCACACGCGAAATCGGCATGAGCATCAGGTCGTGCATGGTGAGGCCGGGCAGCGCTTCGAGCGACTCGCGCGACCACGCCACGCCACGCGGCATGACGCGCTGGGCGGGCGGCAAAACCGCGTCGGCGTTCTCCTTCGAGCCGAGCCGCCAGAGCAAACCCTCCGTCTTCAGGCGAGCACCGCCGCAGGTTTCGCACGTGGTGTAGCTGCGGTACTTCGAGAGCAGCACGCGAATGTGCATCTTGTACGCCTTCGACTCCAGATAGCCGAAGAAGCGGCGGATGCCATACCACTGCTTGTTCCACTCGCCTTTCCAGTCGGGATCGCCTTCAATGACCCACTCGCGATGCTCGGGCGAGAGTTTCGACCAGGGCGTGTCGCGCGGAATGCTCGCCTTGCCCGCGTATTCGAGCAGGTCGCCCTGAATTTCTTTCCACGCCGGCGTCTGAATGGTCTTGATCGCGCCGCCGCGCAGCGTCTTGCGCTCGTCCGGGATCACCAGACCGAGGTCGACACCGATCACGCGGCCGAACCCGCGACAGGCTTCGCAGGCGCCATAGGCCGAGTTGAACGAGAAGAGCGCCGGTTGCGGATCCGCGTAGTGCAGGTCGCTGTCGGGGCAGTGCAGATCCTGCGAATAGCGCCAGATGTCGGGCTCACCTTCGTCGGCCAGCACGTAGACATTCACACGGCCGCGCCCGCGCTTGAGCGACGCCTCGATGGCTTCCATCGCGCGCGCCTTCTCGGTGTTCTGCAGGCGGAAGCGGTCGGCGACGACATCGAGCACCTTGCGCGCGCCGTCTGCCGATGCGACTTCGCGTTCGGCCTGCACGCGCGTGTAGCCCGATGCCGAAAGCCATTGCTCGACCTCATCGGCCGTGACACTGCCCGGCAACTCGACGGGGAACGTAACGACCAGACGCGGATCGCCGGGCGCGGTGCGCGCCATCAGGTCAGCGTAGATCGTCTCGGGGGTGTCGTGTCGCACCGGCTGTGCCGTCTCGCGATCGAACAGCGCCGCCGCGCGGGCGAACAGCAGCTTGAGGTGGTCGTTGAGTTCGGTCATCGTGCCGACCGTCGAGCGCGAGCTGCGCACGGGGTTGGTCTGATCGATGGCGATGGCCGGCGGCACGCCTTCCACGTGATCGACCTGCGGACGATCCATGCGGTCGAGGAACTGGCGGGCGGAGGCACTGAAGGTTTCGACGTAGCGGCGCTGGCCTTCGGCAAACAGCGTGTCGAAGACCAGGCTCGACTTGCCGGAACCGGACGGGCCGGTCACGACGGTCATTTCACCGGTCTGGAGATCGACGTCGAGATTCTTGAGGTTGTGCTGGCGGGCACCACGAATACGAATGGCGTGGTTGGACGACGGGTCGGGTTTCGGGGATGAGGTATCCACTGGATCAGGGCCGCTTGGTTGACAATGAACAGCGTGACGTCTGACAGCGCGCGTGCGCGCCTCGGGGGAACTACTGTATCAGGCCGATGCGACAGTCGCTGACAGCATCCACGCGTCGCTCGGCTTGACGTGATTGTACTGTATATTTGTACAGCATTCACACCACCCCCGAAGGCACGGCAGCGCCTCGTTGCATGCCTCGCCGCGCGCTTCAATTTCACGCCTGTGTCGATGGAGTAGCATGACGACATCCGGACTCTCTTTCGCATAACATGGGTGCCCTCCTTGCGGCGCGCGGCGTGATCGTGCGTGCCACGTCTTCCGTCGCGCATGTCATGCACATCACTCGGCGCAACGCCTCGAACGCCCCGCGGCGCCCCGTTACCCGCCTTGCCGGCCTCACGTCGCTGCTGCCGCTCGTCGTGCTCGCGGCGTGCGCAGGCGCACCGCAACCGCCCACGGTGTCTCAGTCGGCGGCGGCTGGCACGGCAACGCACTACAACGTCGGCCGCTTCCCCATCGAGCATTACGATCAGAACGTCGATCACTGGATCCGGCCCGATGCGCCCGACTACGATCGGCCGCTGCTCTCCGCGCAGGAGCAAACGCGTCGGTTCGAGGCCTTCCGCGCGCGCTACTTCGGCATCTCGCCGCGCGACCCATCGCCGTGGAACGGTACGTGGCTGTCGACATCGCTGCTCAACGCCGCCGGTGCGCAGCAGATCGCGGATTCGCAAGCGCGGCGCGCCAGACGTTTCGATAACGGCGTGCCCGGCGTTGCCAAGACCTATGGCGAGAACTTCCATGCGCACACGTCGGCGTGGATCCGCGCCATCGAAACCAACATGGCGCTGGCGCAACTCGACGCCGATCAGGCCGGTGGGCAATACGATCCGCGCCGTCGCGGCATCACTGTCGATAACGCGCTGGTACGACAGCTCCCCACGCACGACCCGGCCTTCTACGATTTTCATCAGGCGGGCGAAGGCTATCCGTTCGATGCCCTGCAGGACTCCGCGCTGCGTCCCGGCACGCCGGTCTACACGCTCGCCCGCAGCGCCGACGGTGCGTGGCTGCTCGTCTATTCGCCGGATCTGATCGGCTGGGTCGATGCCCGCACCGTGGCCTCGGTCGACGAGCATTTCATCGCCACGTGGCGTGACGCGGCACAGCGCCGCCTCGGCGCCATCGTGCGCGCCGACGTGGCCTTGGCCGACACGCCGCCCGGCGCGACCGCGCCCATCTACCGAACGTTTGCACCGATCGGCACCGTGCTGCCTGTGATGCTGCGCGACGGGCAACAGATCGCGATGTTCCCCGTGGCCGATCTTCGGCGTCAGGCACACATTCGCACGACCGCGCTCGACGCCTCGACGCTGGTGCCGATGCCATGGACAATCACGCCGCGTCATATGGCGCAGGTGATGAAGCAACTGATCGGGCGTCCGTACGGGTGGGGCAACACGCTGTTCTACAACGACTGCTCGGCAGAAACGCGCAGTCTCTTCGCCCCGTTCGGCGTGTGGCTGCCGCGCCATTCGTCGGATCAGTTACGGGCGGGCGTACGCACCGACCTGCGCGCCGCCGATATCGACACAAGGTTGCGCACGCTGGCCGAGCGCGGCCGGCCGCTGATGACGCTCATCCATATCAATGGCCACATCATGCTGTACCTGGGCAATGCGCAGCGCGACGGCGAAAGCGTGCCGATGACCTATCAGAACGTGTGGGGCCTGTCGCCGGCGGATAACAGTCGTCGCAATGTCATCGGTGGCTCGGTGATCCTGCCGTTGCTCAAAACTTACCCGGAAGATCCCGAGGCTCGCTCGCTCGCGGGCAAGTCGCTGTTTGAGATCAGCGTGATCGGCAGCGAGACCTCGGCAAACGGGGACGCCGCACGCGTACCGAGCACGGATACTCCGGAGGAGATGCCACAGTAAAACGCTCGCCGGCGCGGTGCCGCAAAGCCTATAAGACGCTTGCGCACCGCCTGCGCCGGCGGATCACTGCCGAATCAGCGCCATCGCGCAGTCGAGCACGGTGCGCTTGAGATCGGCCATGCCTTCGGGCGGCAGGAACGGTCCCATCATGTGGCGATACGACACTGTCTTGCTGATGGCCGACGTCAGCATGAAAAACATCACGTCGGCGTCCTGCCCCGGGCGCTTCTGCGCTTCGAGCCAGTCGGCCACGAGCGGCACCATCGCGTCGCGATACGGGCGCACCAGTCGCTGCATGATGATGTCGAGCCGCTCGCCTTCCTCGGTCGCGGCCGTCGAGAAGAACATACCGATGTCCGGATTCTCGAATACGACTTCCACGAACCCCCGTACCGCCTGCTCGATACGCTCGGCAGGTTCCAGCGGCGCGTGCCGCAGCGCCAGCGTCTGCTCGATCATCGAGCGCGTGAGCGTCGCGATCTGATCGACGACCGCGATCCACAGGGCCTCCTTCGAGCCGAAGTGGTGCGAGATCAGGGCGGCGTCGACCCCGGACGCCTCCGCGATCTGCCGCACGCTGCTCGCATAGAAACCGCGCTGCGCAAAGATACGCCGCGCGTTAAGCAACAACGCGTCGGCCCCATGCGAGCAGTTGCACGTGGGACGCCCACGTGTGCGTTTGCGGGGCGGTTCAGCTTGCGAGACGGCTTTGTTCGGAGTCATGGAGCAATGGGTGGGTCGAGTTCGCGACAGCAATGCGCCAAGTCTACCCGACCCTAACGCCTCTGCCTGCCCAGGCAATTGCCATTTGACACGCCGGGGCCACGCTCGCTATTATGCGCTTATTCATCACTTGTTGAATTTGGCATTTCCCCCAAATGTCTCGTGCAAACCGAATCGTGATTGTCGGTGGCGGTATCGCCGGCCTGAAGCTGGCAACGCGGCTGGGCCGCACGCTCGGGCTGGCCGGCACGACGCATGTGACGCTGGTCGACAGTCACCCCACCCATCTTTGGAAGCCGATGCTGCATACCGTGGCGGCAGGCACGCGCGATGTCACGCATACACAAGTGACGTATCTCGCCCATGCGTGCGGCAATGGCTTTACGTATCAGGCGGGGCGCATGTGCGGGCTGGATAGAACGCGCCGGGAGGTTGTGCTCGGGGAGATGGACGCGCCCGACGGCTCGCGTTTGTTGGGCGAGCGTCG
>NZ_KB290522.1:44557-45697 GCF_000282835.1 Pandoraea sp. B-6
CGCGCTCGTGCTGGCGCTCGGCTCGCAGGCCGACGATGCGTGTCTGCCCGGTGTGCGCGACGTCTGCCATTTCATCGACAGTCAGCCGCAGGCCGAGGCATTTCAAGCGGCATTGCGATGTGAAGCGCTGCGCAGCGCCGTGAACGACGACGCGCTGCGTGTCGTGATCGCCGGTGGCGGCGCCACGGGCGTGGAACTCGCGGCGGAGCTGAGCCGCACGTTCGCGCTGGCGGCCGGCTATGGCGATCCGCGCATTGGCGAGCGGCTGAAGCTCACGCTCGTCGAGCGTGGTCCGCGTGTGCTCGGGGCGTTTCCGCCGGAGGTGTCCGAGTCGACGCAGGCGGGGCTCGAGCGCCTGGGCTTTCGCGTGCTGACGGACACCCGCATCGTGTGCGCCGACCGCGACGGTTTCTATCGTGACGACGGCCAGTTGATTCCTGGCGACCTGCTCGTGTGGGCGGCGGGCGTGAAAGCGCCGGACGTCTTGCAGGGCATTGGCGGGCTCTTGACCAACGATGCCAACCAGATCGTGGTGCGTCCAACGTTGCAGACGGCACAAGACGAGCGAATCTTTGCGCTGGGCGACTGTGCGTCGCTCGTGCCCGCGAAGGGCGAGTGCCCGTTGCCGCCAACGGCCCAGGTCGCCACGCAGCAGGCGGCGCATCTGGGCCGACATCTTGGCGCGTGGTTTGAGGGACGCGCGATTCCGCCGTTCGTCTATCGCGATCCTGGCGCGTCGGTCTCGCTTTCCGGCTACAACGCGTTTGGCGCCCTTGGGCGATTCGGCTTTTTCAAGGGTGGCATCGTGCGCGGACGCTTCGCGCAATGGAGCCACGCCATGTTGTATCGGCGCCATCAGCATGCGCTGCACGGGTTCGCCCGCGCGACGGTGCTGTTGGGCGCGGAAAAACTCGGCGGCCTTCGCGGGCCGCGCACCCGGCTGGCCTGACCATGCGAAGCGACCGAACTCACTGCCCCAAACGAAGCGGTACCCACCGCGATGCCTGCACATCCCCGACGTCCGCGACGTCACGGACTTCGCGCACGTCGCGCGCCGCGCCGCGCGATCAAGGCGTGTGGCAACACACCGTGGCGATGCTCGATGCCGAACCGGTCGTGTGCCGGCCCGTCATTCCCTAC
>NZ_KB290522.1:45707-55279 GCF_000282835.1 Pandoraea sp. B-6
CATCGTGCGTGTGCTGGAGATCTCCAGCGAACTGACGATCACCGTGTCGTGGAACGACGCCATGGGCGGCAACTACGGTGCGCAGATCTGGCGCATTCGCCGGGCGAATCATCCTGGTGTTTGCGCGTTGACGGGCGAGACGATCGACGTGGGCGACTTCGTCTATCGGCCGCTGTTCGGCGATGTGCCGCCGCTCAATGTCGACGCGATGATATTGGCCGAGCCCATTCGTGCCATGCGCGAATCCAGCAGCCGGGAACTCGAACCGGCATAACACCGCGACTGACAACCCCGTATGGATCGGCCGCCGGGGTATTTGGCGCGAAGTCCGCGCGCGCCTCAAACACGGTGCGCGCACACGCCACGAGCCCGACACTCGATCCTTGATTCGTCGCGGTCGACAATCTTCCTGTCCCGTTGAACGACGCTCCGCACTCAGCGGAGCTTCGCCGCCCGGCGAAGCGCACAACGCCGTTCGCCCCCCGTTCCGCGCGTCCTCCCCTCATTCCGCCCTTCGTCAACCGAACGCCGCTACCACCGCCGCCTTTCGGGCGACATTGACGACCGACGCGTTCTGACGTCGCGCCCGACGCATCCAGACTCGAAAATTCCCGACCAGAACAAGAAGTCTGTTTTTGACTTAACCATTAGTCTTGCTAACGTTTTTCGTTGAACCACCGCCGCACTACCGCGGTGAAGTCCAACGTCTCAATGCCCCCTCGTCACGTTCAGTGACATCCCACTCCGGCATCGCCGTTATCTCCCCACGCTGCGTAGATCGATTGCGCGTTGGCGCGAGTGGCTGCCGTTGATGACGATCCACACGTCGACCGTAATTCGCTCAATCCGCACTTTGAAATCGCCGCAAAGCCCTGATGCCGATCACCAAAACGAAAGCCGTGCTGCTGGCCTGTTCGCTGTTCGCGATGGCGGCGCAGGCGCAGCAAACGTCCGCCCCCCCCCCCGCCGACACGGCGGCCGCCGCCCGAACAGGCGTCGAGCAAGACCAGTTGATCCAACAACAGCGAGAGGCACAACAACGCGAGGCGGCGGTCAGCGCGCCATCGGTACGCTCAACACGTGACGATGCGCCTGCCTGGCCTGCGCTACCCAACGAGACCCCATGCTTTCGGGTCGACACATTCGTCTTTGAAATTCCGACGACATCGCAAGAGACCCTCGGGGCAACCGCTGCCGAGACGCAGTCGCTGGGCCGATTTACGTTCGCCCGGGATTGGGTCGGGCGCTATGCCGGCGCCTGCATAGGCAAGCAGGGATTGGACGCGCTTGTCAAAGGCCTGCAAAAGGTCGTCTTAAGTCGCGGCTACCTCACGACGCGCGTGCTACTGCCTGAACAGGACCTCGCGAGCGGTACGCTCCGATTCGCGTTGATCCCCGGCGTCATCCGTCAAGTGCGCTTTGCCGATCCAGCGCTGCGGGGCACGTGGAAGAGCGCCTTCCCGACGCGTGACGGCGAGTTGCTGGATCTGCGTGATCTCGAGCAGGGTCTCGAGCAGATGAAGCGCGTGTCGAATCAGGACGTCTCGATGCAAATCGTGCCGGCGGATCTGCCGGGCCAGAGCGACGTTGTGCTCGATGTAAGGCGCACCAAACCCTGGACCGTCGTGGCGTCTGTGGACAACGCCGGGTCACGCGCAACGGGTCAACTGCAAGGCAGCCTCTCGGCCGGTGTGTACAACCCGCTCGGCCTGAACGACATCTTCAATGTCGGGGTTTCACAGGATCTGCTGTTCAAAGACCACGATCTGGGCTCGCGTGGCTGGCATGGGAGCTACGCGATTCCGTGGGGCTACTGGAGCGCAACGCTCGCGGCCTACACCAGCCGCTACTACCAGCGAATTGCGGGCGTCAACGAGACGTTCATCGCAAGCGGCAACTCGAAGACGCTCGACGCCACGCTCAGCCGCGTGCTCTCCCGCAGCCAGAACCACGTGTTTGGCACCCAGCTCCGGCTGTCGCGCCAGTTCGGTCAAAGTTTCATTGAAGACATCGAGATCACACAACAGCGACGTAACAACACGCTCGTCGAGTGGGGCCTGACGGATCGGCACTATTTCGGTGCCGCGCAACTCGATGCGGCGCTTGCGTACCGGCAAGGAATCGGCGCGCTCGGTGCGCAGGATGACCTTCTCGCGGCCTCGGGAGGCCCGACTTACCGCTATCGCATGGCCGTGCTCGACGCGAACCTCGCCGTCGGCTTTGCCGTGGCGCAGCAGCCGATTCGCTACGTGACGACCTTCCACGGCCAATACACCGGCAACACGCTTTACTACATCGACAACCTTTCCATCGGCAGCCGCTACACCGTGCGGGGCTTCGACGGCGAGACGATGCTCTCGGCCGCGCGCGGATTCTATTGGCGCAACGAGCTTCAGGTGCCGCTCGGTCAGACCGGACAGTCCGTATACGCGGGACTCGATTACGGCCGGGTCTGGGGACCGCAACCCGTCGCGCAAGACGGCACACAGCTCGTCGGCGCCGTCATCGGTCTCAAAGGGAGCGTTGCCACCCGCTTTGGCGGCTACGGCTACGACGTGTTCCTGGGCACACCGATCTACAAGCCATCCGGTTTTCCCACAGCGCAAGTCACGGTCGGATTTCAACTGACCGCCCAACTTTGAGGCTTCCAGCGCATCGGGGTGGCAAGCCGATCCGCATCGCGATGACGGTATCCGCATTCCATGACCGCCTGGCGGATCCCCGCCGCGGCATTTCTCTTCAGGTCGTTCACGAAAATGAATAAGAACCTTTTCCGATTGGTGTACAGCCGGCCACGGGGCATGCTGGTGGCGGTAGCTGAAACGGTCAGCGCGGGCGCTCAGGCGGATGCCCGTCAGACACGACGCCTCGGTTCGGCCCGACAGGTTTCGCGGCGCCTCTCGTGCGTCTCGCCTTTCTCGATGCGATGCGTGGCCTTCGCCACCCTCGTGACATTGGGGGCAGTCCCCGCGCGGGTGCTGGCGCAAGTGACGGGCGCGGGTGAGCGAGCTCCTTCCGTTGTGCAGACCCCGAACGGTCTCCCGCAAATCAACATCAACACGCCCAGCGCGGCGGGCGTGTCTCAGAACACCTATTCCCAGTTCGATGTGCCGCGCGGCGGCGCGATCCTGAACAACGCGTCCGCGATGACGCAGACGCAGCAAGCCGGGATGATCAACGGCAACCCGAACCTTGGCCCGGGCCAGTCCGCGAGGATTATTCTGAATCAGGTCAACAGCACCGCGCCGAGCCAGCTGAGAGGCTTTCTAGAGGTCGCGGGCAGCCGGGCCGAAGTCATCGTGGCAAACGGGTCGGGGATCGTGGTCGATGGCGGCGGCTTCATCAACACCACGCGCGGCATTCTTACGACCGGCACACCGATCCTCGACGCCAACGGTGGGCTGCGCGGCTTTCAGGTGACGGGTGGCAGCATTGCCGTTCAGGGCGTGGGGCTGAACGCGAGCAACGTTGACCAGGTCGATCTGATCGCCCGTGCGGTGCAGGCCAATGCCGCGATCTACGGCAATGCATTGAACGTCATCACCGGCACGAACCAGGTCGATCACGACACGCTTTCGGCGAGCGCCATCAGCAGCACTGGCGCCTCCCCGGGGGTCTCGATCGACGTCAGCGCACTCGGCGGCATGTACGCCAACCGCATCATGCTGGTGGGGACGGAGAAGGGCGTCGGTGTGTCGAACGCGGGCGAGATCGCCGCGCAAGCCGGCGACCTCACGCTTACCAGTGCGGGACAGCTTGTGCAGTCCGGCAAGCTGAACGCGAGCGGCAACGTCGGCATCGACGTGGGCAGCGTTGCCAACAGCGGCACGATCTACGCAAAACAGAGCACGAGCCTCCGCGCGTCGGACATCGTCACGAACGACGGGACGCTGGCGGCGCAACGAGATCTGTCTGTCATGGCGAGCCGCCTGACATCGACCGGTACGCTGGGCGCCGGCGTGAACGGCGACGGTTCGGTCGGCAGCGGCGGCGACCTGTCGGTAGCGGCATCGGCACAGCTCAACGTGAGCGGCCTTGGCGTGGCGGGCGGCAACGCGATGTTCACGGGCGGCGGGCTCAATCTCGCGGGCAGCGAAACGTCCACAAACGGTGACCTGACGTTGATAGCCAGCATAGGCGACCTGAACCTCGCTGGCGCGACCACGCGCGCAGCGGGGCAAGTGACGGCTCAGGTCGCGGGAGCGCTGATCAACGATTACGGCACGCTCGCGGGGGCTCAAGGCGTGACGCTCAACGCGGCCTGGCTCTCCAATGCGGCGGGCAAGATTGCGTCACAAGCCATGCTCATTGCGCGGACCTCGGGGCAATTGACGAACCTGGGCGGCGAAATCGTCTCTGCAGGCACCATGCAATTGCGTGGCGGCGCCATCGCAAACGACCGCGGCACCCTGCAGAGCGGCGCTGCGCTGTCCCTTGTGGGAGATTCGCTGGACAATACGGCGGGCCGCATCACCTCCCTGAATGGCGATGGCCTGACGGTCACGGTCACGGGTGCGCTCACGAACACGATCGGCACGACCGCCACCGGTTCGCAGGGGGGCGTAATCGGCGGCAATGGTGCTGTCACGCTCATGGCGGGAAGCGTTGTGAACCAAGGCAGGGTGAGTGGGCAGACGGACCTGCAAGTCGGCACCGGGTCGCTCGATAACAGCGATGGCACGCTGCAAGCGGCGGGGAATACGACGATCGACGCCGGCACGCAACTGACCAACCACCGCGGCAATATCGTCGCCGGTCAGGCCGCGACGGTGAGTGCCGCGACACTCGACAACAGTGCTGGGACTCTGCAGGCGACACAACTGTCGCTGGGTGCCACCAATCTCGTCAATCACGCGGGCACGATCACGCAGACGGGTACCGGGTCGATGCGCGTCGCCTTCCTGGGCTTGCTTGACAATTCGGCGGGCGGCACGCTGCAGACGAATAGCGTGGATCTCACGTTGGCGCCGTCCATGCTCGATAACCACGGCGGCACGATCACGCACGCGGGCGCCGGCGCGCTCACGGTGAATGCCGGTAACGGAACCGGCACGATCTCGAATGCGGGCGGCAAGATCACCAGCAACGGGCAGGTCGTCGCGCGGGCGAGGAGCCTGGACAACGCAGCGGGTCTGATCATGGGGCAGACCGGGCTTACGGCGACGCTTGGCGGCGCGGTCGATAACGCAAACGGCAAGCTGCTGTCGAACACCGACCTGACGCTCACGAGCGACACGCTGGCGAACGATGGCGGCGAGATTGGCGCAGGCACGAACGAGACGATCCGCACCGGTTCACTGACAAACAAGGGCGGCGCCATCGTGGCGCCGAACCTGAGCTTGACGACGAACGCCACGCTGAACAACAGCGGCGGCAACGTGAAGGCGAATCAGTTGGCGTTTTCCGCGACCCACCTTCTGAATCACGGGGGAACGATCACGCATTACGGTGCCTCGCCGATGACCATCGACGTCAGGCATACGCTCGACAACTCGGCGGGCGGCACGATCCAGAGTCACGCCCAGGATCTGACGCTTGCGCCTACCCTTCTCAACAACAGCGGTGGCAAGATCCTTGCGTCCGGCACGGGACGGCTGACGATCGCGCCGGGCAACGGTGCGGGGACGCTGCTGAACGCAGGCGGCGAAATCATTGCGGGTGGGCAACTGGCGCTGAACGTCGGCAGCCTGAACAACTTGGCGGGCATGCTTGCCGCACGGGGCAACGCCACGGCGAAAGTGTCGGGTGACGTGAACAACACGCAAGGGGTCGTGCGCTCGCTCGCCTCCCTGTCCGTCATCGGCGGTGGTGCTCTCGACAATACGAACGGCCGGATCCAGTCGGGAGCCGACGGCGACGACAGCAAGCTCGCGGTGCAGGTCGCGTCCATCGACAACACTCGCGGTCTCATCGGCAATCTCGGCACGGGCGACGCGACGATTCGGGGCGGCACGCGGGTCGTCAACGGCGCCGGCGCGATCACGGGCAACGGTCGTGTGGCCCTCGGCGCCTCGACAATCTCGAACACGTTGGGCGGTCAACTGAGCGGCGCGACCGTCTCGATCGACGCCGACACGCTCGATAACACGGGCGGCGGGATCGGCAACTTGTCCGGTTCGCGCGGAGACGTGGCCATCAAGACGGCGGGTGCGCTCACGAATACCAGCGGCCAGATCGGTGCGACGAACGACCTGAACGTGACGGCGGCAACGCTTGCGGGCGGCGGCGCCTACGGTGCGGCCCACGATGTAGAGGTGAACGTCGAGGGCGACTTCGCGATGACGCCGACGTTGAAGCTGGCTGCGGGGCACGAACTTGCGATTACGCTGTCCGGCACGTTCACGAACGACACACGGGTCGAAGCGGTCGAGAACCTGAACATCACGGCGGGGGATATCGCCAACAGCGGCGCGATGATGGCTGGCGGGACACTTACGACGCACTCGAACACGCTGCAAAACACGGGCACCCTGGTGGGCGGCGACGTATCGCTCAATGCGACATCGCGACTATCGAACGTCGGTCCAACGGCGCTCATTGGCGCGACAAACAGCGAAGGGACGCTGGAACTGCTGGCGCCGATCATCGAGAACCGCGACGACATGACGGCCACCGATACGCAGGCGACCGCCGCCATTTATGGTCTTGGCCGCGTTGTCCTCGCCGGGGGCAAGGACGCGAGCGGCAACTATACCCAGGCAAAGCTGATCCGCAATCAATCGGCCCTGATCCAGTCCACACGCGAAATGGCGCTGCACGCCAATCAGGTCACGAATACGCGGCGACAGATGCAGACGTCGGGCTTCACGTCGTCGGTCTCGGCGGATCTTCTCGCCAGTCTTGGCATCAGCCTGAGCGGACGTACCGGGAAAATCAATACGCGAGATCCTAACGCTATTGGTGGTGTGTACGTCGAACCGCCGCACGGGGGTGAATGGAACAGCGACTACATCTACACGAGTTACACGGGCGCAGCCGTGGCGAATACGGTGACATCGATTAGCCCGCAAGCGCAGATCGTGTCCGGCGCGGACTTGAATGCTTCGTCGGTGGGCCTGTTCCAGAACTACTGGAGCGCGGTGTCGGCCGCAGGCGCGATCGCGGCACCGCTGACGCTCGACCAGAATAGCTGGCAAGGCCAGGTCGCTCCTGCCGTACGCGTCAGGTACTCGGGGCAGTATCACTACAACAATTACGACAATAGCAAGCACGACTGGCAATTGCCGTTCGGCGATGCTCGCTTCGTGACGATGCGTCCCGGCGGCTTCACGCAGGTGGCACCTGCAGATACTCGAACCTACGCTCTGCCCGCCTACGAATCGACCTTTGTTGCAGGCGGCACGCTGTCGGGGACGGGAGTGAGCATCGACAATACGGCTGGTAATGCAGGCGTGATGCCGCTCGGCCTTGCGGCCGGCCAGTCGGTGACTGGCGTGAACATCAGCGCGTTGGACGGCAAGGCGAGCGGTACGAGGGCGGTCACAACGTCCGTTCAGGGCAACAGGGTGCAGATCGATGCGGTCATCGCGCGGGCCACGGCGGTAAGCGTGATTGCCAACCTGACAATCCCGCAAGGGGGGTTGTTCCGGCCAGCCACCGCGCCGGACGCGACATACCTGATCGAGTCAAACCCTGCCTTTACGAACGTCAAGACGTTCCTGTCGAGTGACTACTACCTTCAGCAGATTGGGATAAATCCGCAAACGACCGCAAAGCGTCTGGGAGATGGCATGTACGAGCAGCAGCTTGTGCGAAACCAGATCACGGCGCTCACCGGCAAGGCAGTGCTCGGTCCCTACGGCGATACACAGGCGATGTATGAAGCGATGATGAACTCGGGCGCAGCCCTTGCGAAGTCGCTGAACCTGTCGTTAGGCATGAGCCTGTCTGCCGAGCAAGTCGCGGCACTCACCCGTCATGTAGTCATCATGCAAACGCAAATCGTCGATGGACAAGCCGTGCTGGTGCCGGTGGTCTATCTTGCGCAGACGGAACAGCAACAGATGAGCGGACCGCTGATCGCGGCGAACGACATCGACCTGAAGCAGGCGCAGACGTTCACCAACAGCGGTACGGTGCAGGCGACCCGCGCGCTCACCATCGATGCTACGTCCATCGACAATGCATTTGGTGGGTTGCGAAGCGACGGAGTGATGTCGCTGACGACAAAGGGCGATGTCGACTTGAGTTCGGCCACAGTGAACACCGGAAGTCTGACACTCAGCGCCGGGGGCGACCTGCTGCTGAGCACGATCACGAGCCAGGTCAGTCAGGTGAGCACCACGGGTGCCACGCGCGTCTCGACGACGCTCGGTCCCATCGCAAGTGTGACGGTAAGGGGCGATGCCGCGATCGTGACAGGTGGCAATGTCGAGCAGAACGCAGGCACGCTGAACGTGGGCGGAAACCTCGGCATGGCCATTGGCGGCAACTGGGAACTTGGCACGGTACAGACCGGCGAGCGGAAGGTCGTCGAGCGTGCGAACGGTGTATCGGATACCAACTTCAACGCGGCGACGGGGAGCGCAGTCACGGTGGGAGGCGTATCGCAGATAGGCGTGGGAGGTAATCTGACGGCCACGGGAGCGGCCCTCAACCTGAACGGAGGTGGCGCGCTGGCGGCGAAGGGCGATGTGACGTTGCGAGCGGCAGTGACGACCTCAACGTTACAAAGCAACAGCGCGGATAGCGACAGTAGCGGCAGTTACTCAGAATCGAAGCGGCAATCTGACGACGCGGTGATCGGCACAACCTTGCAAAGCGGCGACAGTCTCACGATTGCCTCAGGCAAGAATATCAACCTGGCGGGCAGCGGCATAACACTCGCCCAGGGCGCGGCAACGCTGGCGGCAGCCGGTGACATCAACATCGGTGAAATCACCGAGACGCACGAATTTCAAAGCCGGCACGACGGTAGTCGCAGTGGAGTGGTGAGCGGAAAAAGCACAACGAGTACGCTGGACATGAAAGCCACCCAAGCCAACGGCAGCCTGATTTCGGCGGACACCGTGGCGATCGCTGCGGGCAACGATTTGAGCGTTCGGGGGAGCACGATTGTCGGAAACAAGGATGTCGTCCTACAGGCGGGTCACGATTTACGGATCGATTCGACGCAGAGCGTTAGCGAGACCCGTTCATTCCACGAGGAGACGAGCACGGGTCTGGGTTCGTCAGGTGGTGTAGGGATTTCGTACGGCACTAATGAGCAGAAGGACTGGGCCAACGACAGCAGCGTGACCCAAACGGGTAGCCTTATCGGCAGCGTTAGCGGTAACGTCAGTATGGCGGCCGGCAATGACTTGCTGGTTCGTGGCAGCGAAATCGTCGCGGGTGGGAACATAACGGGCATCGGGCAAAACGTCACCGTCGAATCCGCGCTCAATCGTGAGCATCACGACGAAACGCACGAGATGAAGAGCTCTGGCTTCACGTTGGCGGTTAAGTCGCCGGTGATCGACGCGATACAGAACGTTGCTGGGCAGGTGCGCGCGGCGGCGGATTCCGGCGGCGATACGCGTGTTTCGGCGTTGCGCGGTTACGCTGCGGCCAGTGGCGCCGTCGGCGCGCTTGGC
>NZ_KB290523.1:0-13877 GCF_000282835.1 Pandoraea sp. B-6
GTAATCCACTACCCGTTTGACGGGGACAAGCACCTTCATGCGGAACTCCCTTGATTCAGAAAACCCGGGCGGCGAGCCACGACGACGGCGCTAGGCCCCCCGGGAACGTACCACCTTACTCGATCTCGCGCCCTTTCGTTTCAGGCAACAACAAGGCGGTAATCAGCACGACAAGATAGGCACCGCCGGCAAACATGCCGATGGCCGCACCAAGACCGCTGGTCTTGGCCAGATAACCAACCAGACTCGGGAACAGCGCACCGAAGCCGCGCCCGAAGTTGTAGGTGAAACCCTGACCATTGGCGCGCACCGCCGACGGAAACAACTCGGTCAAGTAAGCCCCCATGCCGCTGAAAATGCCCGACGCCGCGAAGCCCAGCGGGAAGCCGAGGATGAGCATCTGATCATTGCTCAATTGAAGCTGGGTATAAGCGTAGATGGTCACGCCCGACAGCACGGCGAAAATCAGTAGGTTGGCCCGACGCCCCAGACGGTCGGTCAGATAAGCCCCCGTCAGATAGCCGATGAACGACCCCAGAATAATCACGAGCAAATAGCCGCCAGTGCCGATGACCGACAGATGACGCTCCGTCTTCAGGAACGTGGGCAGCCACGTCGTCACGGCGTAGTACCCGCCCTGCACGCCAGTACACAGCAACGCAGCAAGCGCCGTGGTCTTGATGAGCGACGGCGAGAAAATCGCCCATGCCGACGTGCGCTTGGCTGCGGCGGCTTCCTGCTTGCGTGTGCGCTCGAACAGCGCCGGTTCCGGCACGTTCTTACGGATGAAGAGCACGAACAGCGCCGGAATCACGCCAATCCAGAAGAGTACGCGCCAGGCATAAGTCTCGGGCAGCAACGAGAACGACGCCGTGTAGCACAGCGCCGCCACCGCCCAGCCGATGGCCCAGCCGCTTTGCACGGTGCCGACGGCGCGCCCGCGATACTCGGTGCGCACGATCTCGCCCATGAGCACCGACCCCACCGCCCACTCGCCGCCGAATCCCAGCCCCTGCAACGCGCGCAGCACGAAGATCTGCTCGAAGTTCTGTGCGAAGCCGATCAGGACTGTGCAAATCGAGAACCAAAGAATCGTCGCTTGCAGAATGCGCACGCGCCCAAAGCGGTCGGCGAGCACGCCCGCCAGCCACCCGCCGATGGCCGAGAACAACAGGGTCACGGTGGCCAGCATGCCGGCCTGCGCCTTGTCGATCTGGAAGACGGTGATCAACGTCGTGATGACGAAGGTGAACACCATGAAGTCGAGCGCGTCGAGCGCCCAGCCGCCGAACGCCGCGACAAACGTGCGCCGCTCCGTCTTGTTCATCTGCCGATACCAGTCCATCTTGTCTCCTCGTGAAGTTTTGAAGTGCTTTGAAGTGGGGGTCGTACGCGGGCGCGCGGTGCGCCCGACAATGCCGGCAAGGTCAGTGCATCAGGCCGTGGTCGGAAAACCGTAGAGACGCGCCGGGTTGTCCACGAGAATGCGGCGGCGTGTGTCGGCGTCGGGCGCCCACAGCGGCAGCAGATTGCGCAACGCCCCAGTGTTCGGCATACGCGTGAGCGACACATGCGGCCAGTCGCTGCCCCAGACCATGCGATCGGGAGCGTCTTCGATCAACGCTTGCGCAAACGGCGTGACGTCGTCGAACGTCGGGAAACGTTCGCTGATGCGATAGGCGCCCGAGAGCTTCACCCAATACCCGTGATCGCGCACCAGCGAGCGCAGTGCGGAGAAGCCCGGGGCGTCGAGCCCCTGCGCCACCGGCGTGTGTCCCATGTGATCGACGATACCCGGCACCGGCAGCTTCGTCATGCGCGGCATGAGGTCGGGCAACGTGCTCACATCCATCAGGAACTGCATGTGCCAGCCAAGATCCTTGATGCGATGCGCGAGCGTTTCCATCGCCTTGAAGCCGATGCCGCCCCCGAACAGCACGTTGATGCGTAACCCGCGAACGCCCGCCGCGTGCATCGCCTCGAGTTCGGCGTCGGTCACGTCCGGCGAGACCACCGCGATACCGCGCAGACGGTCGGGATGGCGGCGCAGCGTCTCGAGCAGGTAGCGGTTATCCGTGCCGTACACGCTGATTTGCACTAGCACGCCGTAGGTCATGCCGGTGGCATCGAGCATCGCGAGGTACTTGTCTTCTGGCGCGGGCGGCGGCGTATAGCTGCGCTCGGGCACCATCGGGTACGCATCGCTCGCCGCGACCACGTGCGCGTGCGTGTCGACGGCGCCGAACGGCACCACGAACGACGGCGGATCAATCTCGGCCAGCGGGCCGAGGCACAGCGGCGCGCCGGCGGCGGGGGTGACAATCATATCGACTCCTCAAGGGATGCGAGGGCGACGCTCGGAACGTCGGGCGCACGCCGGGGGAAAACAGATCGAGCGCCGGGGACGCCGGCACTCATCGACAAAGCACGCGCTTACAGCAGCTTGCCCGGATTCATGATGCCGGCCGGATCGAACACGGCCTTGATCTCGCGCATCAAGCGCAACTCCAGCGGCGACTTGTACTTCGCGAAGGACGCGCGCTTGAGCTGCCCGATGCCATGCTCGGCGCTGATACTGCCGCCGTAACGCGCCACTTCGTCGAGCACTTCGGCGGTGATCGCCTCGCCGTGCTTCGCCATGAAGTCGGCCGCCTCGCCCGCGGGACGCGACAGGTTGTAATGCAGATTGCCGTCGCCGAAATGCCCGAAGATGAAGGGACGCACCTGCGGGCACACGCGCCGCACGCGCGCTTCGGCGCTCGTCATGAAATCCGGAATCGCTTCGATGGGCAGCGAAACGTCATGCTTGAGGTGCGGTCCGTCGGCGCGCTGGGCCTCGGAGATCTCCTCACGCAACTTCCACATTGCCTCCACCTGCCCCAGCGTGGACGACACCACGGCGTCGGCACACAGATCGCGCTCGATGGCCGTCTCGATCACGCGCTCCAGCAAGGCGGCCAGCGCCTGTTCGTCCGCCGTATCGGCCAGCTCGATCAGCACGTAGCCGGGGTGCCGCTCGCCGAATGGCGCACGCACGTCGGGCACATGCGCCATCACCAGGTCGACACACTCGCCCGTGAAGAACTCGAACGCCTGCATGCGCGGGCCGCACGCCGCAAACAGCAATTCATACAAGGCCAGCGCCTGACGCGGCGACGTGACCGCGGCAATCACCACCTGACGCACGGGGGTCGGCGCATACAGCCGCAATGCCGCGGCAGTGATGACACCGAGCGTGCCTTCCGAGCCGATGAGCAACTGCTTGAGGTCGTAACCGGTGTTGTCCTTGCGCAGGGTGCGCAGACCATGCAGGATCTCGCCGTTCGGCAGCACGGCTTCGACGCCGAGCACCAGTTCGCGCGTCATGCCGTAGCGCACGACGTTCACGCCGCCGGCGTTGGTCGCGAGGTTGCCGCCGAGCTGACACGAGCCCTCGGCCGCGAGACTGAGCGGCAGCAGGCGGTTTGCATCGCGCGCGACGCGTTGCAGGTCTTCGAGAATGCAGCCGGCCTCGGCCACCAGCGTGTTGGCGATGGTGTCCAGACTGCGCACGGTATGCATGCGATCAAGACTGAGCACCACGTTCTGCGCCGACGCGTCGGGCGTGGCGCCGCCGCACAGCCCCGTGTTGCCGCCACGCGGCACGACCGGCGTGCCCGTGCTCTGACATAGCGCGAGGATCTTCGCGACGTCTTCCGTCGTGCGCGGACGCACGACCGCCTGGGCGTTGCCGCGATACATGCCGCGCCAGTCGGCGAGCCACGGCGCAACGTCGTCGGGGGAGGTGAAAACGCTGTCGGCGCCGACGGCATCGACGAGGCGCTGAGCGAAAGCAGTGAGGGTCATAGGGTCGCGCGTCGGGGGTTACGGTGCGGAGGATGGGATCTGACGACGGGTCAGGCGCGGGTCGGCGCGATGGCGCCGGTAATGATGTCGCGCTCGGGCAGCGTCAGCCCGAGACGCGCGGACGCGCGCAACAGATGCGAGAGCGACGCCGCGCGCGCCAGCAGCGGATCGCGCGCCTTGATGGCATTGAACACCGCCACGTGCTCCTGATGCACCTGCGCGGCGAGTCCCTCGTGGCGCAGCGTGTTCGAACGCGCCGCTTGCACGACCTGTCGCATCTGCAGGTTCAGGTACTGAAGAAGATCGGCGTAATAACGATTGTGCGTGGCACGCGCAATCGCGGCGTGAAACGCGGTGTCGTACTCCACGCCGTTGTCGGCGTGGTACAGATTCGTCTCGAGTTTCTCCAGGATGTCGGCGAGTCGGCGAATGTCATCGTCGGTATGACGCACGGCGGCGAGTGCGGCGGCCGTGCTCTCCAGATCGAGACGCAGCTCGTAGACGCTCGCGAGGTCGGCAGCGTCTTGCCCGGCCGGCACCTGAAAACCGCTCGACGGCGTGCGCGCCTTCACGGTCACGCCCGCCCCCTGCCGGCTGTCGATCAATCCTTGCGCGCGCAGGCGCTCCGTCACTTCGCGGATCACCGCTTGGCTCACGCCGTACGTCTCGGCGAGTTGCTTGCCGGTCGGCAGCTTGGTGCCGATCGGATATGTCCCTTGCCGGATCGCCTCCTGCAACTGCTGCGCGACTTGTTCGGTCAAGGTCTTGGGCTTGGTGGTCATGCGCTCACGTCACGGAATATTTTTCTGGTTTGCATGTTATATGAAAACTTTTGACAGTCATCACCGAGTTAACCCTAGGTGCGCATCTCGTCTCCCGGTCCAGAAAAGACAAAGGCGGTGAGGGAGATTCCCTTCACCGCCTGCGTTGCTGCGCTTGATGCGCGTAGCCCTTAGAAGCCGATGAGCGCTTCCGTGACATGCCCCACATTCGGCGGCACCGCGAAGCAGTCGCTCACCAGCGCGCGCCATTGCTGGAACGCTTCCGAGTTACGGAAGTGGACGGTGTGATCTTCCAGCGTTTCCCATGTCACGACCAGGCTGTAGTGCGTCGGTTGCTCGATGGACTTGAGCAGACGCATGCCATGGCACCCTTTCGAGCCCTTGAACAACGGCGTCGCCTTGGCGACACCTTGCTCGAACGCGGCTTCGGTGCCGGGCTTCACTTCGATCTGGGCGATTTCAAAGATCATCGGATTTCCTCAGTGATTTGCGCGTGATAGCGCTTATGTCGATCGTGTTCTCGTCGCACGACGGCGCGGTTGGCAGCGCGGCATCGTCGACACCGGACGGGCAGCATGGCCCCGTGAGACCGTCAGATTCTATACCGCGCGTTCACGCGACGCATCGCATGAACGGTCGCACATCCTTTCCGCTTTTTTCGGCCAGCGCGTGTCACGTCGATGCACGGACTTCGCTCATCGACACGCCACACGGCACCATGAACGTGCAGCACGGTGCCGAAAATTTCATATCGCCAGACAAAACATCAATATCAATCAATGGGATACAAATTGCTGGCATTACTCTTGCTTATCATCGTTCTTCTTCATGTTTGCACCAAAAGAGCACATTCATGCCCAATTCCAATACACCCGGCGACGTGCTGTTCCTCTTGCTCGGCGCGATCCTGGTGCTTGCCATGCACGCTGGCTTCGCGTTTCTCGAACTCGGCACGGTTCGAAAGAAGAATCAGGTCAATGCCCTCGTCAAGATCCTGACCGACTTCGCAGTCTCGGGTCTCGCCTATTTCTTCATCGGCTATCCGCTCGCGTACGGCGTCGATTTCTGGTCGAGTGCCACGGTGCTCTCCGAGCACAACGGCTATGCGCTGGTTCGCTTCTTCTTCCTGCTGACATTCGCGGCGGCGATTCCCGCCATCGTGTCGGGCGGCATTGCGGAGCGCGCCAAGTTTCACCCGCAGTCCGTGGCGACGTTCTTCCTCGTCGGCGTCATCTATCCGTTCTTCGAGGGCATCGCCTGGAATGGCCATCTGGGGGTTCAGGACTGGTTCACGCATGCGCTGGGCGCACCGTTCCACGATTTCGCGGGTTCGGTGGTCGTGCATGCCGTTGGCGGCTGGATCGGGCTGGCTGCGGTGCTGCACCTCGGCGCGCGCCGGGGACGCTACAACGGCCAGGGACAAGTCGCCGCGCATCCGCCGTCGTCGATTCCGTTCCTGGCGCTTGGTGCATGGATCCTGATTGTCGGCTGGTTCGGCTTCAACGTGATGAGCGCACAGCGCGTGGGCGGCATCTCGGGGCTGGTCGCCGTGAACTCGCTCATGGCGATGGTCGGCGGCACGCTCGTGGCGATGTGGGTCGGCAAGGACGACCCCGGCTTTATCCATAACGGCCCGCTCGCGGGACTCGTTGCAGTGTGCGCGGGCTCGGACGTCATGCATCCGTTGGGCGCGCTTGTTGTCGGTGCGGTCGCCGGCGGCCTGTTCGTGTGGCTGTTCACGGTGACGCAGAACCGTCTGCGCATCGACGACGTGCTCGGCGTGTGGCCGTTGCACGGCGTGTGCGGCGTGTGGGGCGGCGTAGCCGCGGGCATCTTTGGACAGACGGCGCTCGGGGGCGTGGGCGGCGTGAGCTTCCTCGCGCAGGTCGCCGGAACCGTGATGGGCGTGGTGATCGCCTTCGCCGGCGGCTATGTCGTGTACGGCGTGATCAAACGCTGTGTGGGCTTGAGGCTCGACGACGAACAGGAATATTACGGCGCCGACCTCTCCATCCATAAGATCACCGCGACGCCGGAGCGCGAAACGAATTGGTGAGTGTGCTCATCACGGGATTCGTGCAGCGCGAACCCGCAGCGCAACGCCGCGGGTTCGCGCTGCCCCCTACCCCGGCGCCAACTTCTCCAACAACATCGCCACAAACGTCTGCGTGACGGGAGGCAACGTTCTCCCGCGCTTCTTGATCAGGGCAATAGGTCGCAGAAACGCGTCGTGATCGATCGGGCGAACCCGCAATTCCGGTTCTGCCCGGACTTCCCGGGCGGACGCCGGCAGGATGGTCACGCCGAGTCCCGCGCGGACCATGGCGACGGCCGTCATCATGTATGTGGGCTCGCAGGCAATTTCCGGTGTGAAACCGCCGCTCGCGAACGCGCCATCCACCACCGCCCGCACACTGGTGCCTTGCGCCGTCAGCACGAGTGGCACGCTCGCGAGATCCTTCAGCGATACGCGCTTGCGCCGCGCCAGCGCATGTCCCGCCGGCAGCACCGCCACCAGATGGTCGGCGCCCGCGTACAGCACGTCAATCTCCGCGTCGCTCAACTCACCGCCCGTCAGGCCGATATCGACCTCTTCGTTACGCACCAGCGTCTCGACCACCCCGGCCACCGCATCTCTCACATGAAAACCGGCGCGCGGTACCGCCGCCTTCACCTGCTGGATCAACTCCGGCAGCACACTCGCCGCAAACGTCGGCAGACAGGCAATGCGTACAGTGCCGCTCGACCCGTCGCCGAGCGCACGCGCATCGATCAGCACATGCTCCATGTCATGCAGCGACTTCTGCAACAACGGTAGTAGCTCACGCCCCGTCGGCGTCAGCGCAACATTTCGGCTGTTGCGATCGAACAGCCGCACGCCGACCGTCTCCTCCAACCGCCGGATCTGCACGGTCAATGCCGGTTGCGACAAATGCAATCGCGCCGCCGCTCGCGTGAAGCTGCCGGTCTGCGCCACCGCGATGAACGCGCGGATGTCTCGTAGATTCAAATCCATTATGTTTTTTGATTGCTGCGATCAAATCATTTCAATTGATTTATCAACGCCCCGAACTTACGCTCCATCGCATCAAAAAACAACATGGGAGACAAGCACATGCTGCCATTACTGGGGCTGGCTACCATCGTCGTGCTGCTCGGCGCGATTCTTTCGAAACGCATGTCGCCGCTCGTGGCGCTCATCATCGTGCCGATCGTGGCGTCGTTGATCGGCGGGTTCGGCTTTCAGACCAGCAAATTCGTGATCGACGGCCTCAAGAGCCTCGCGCCGGTCGTCGGCATGTTCGTCTTTGCAATTCTTTACTTCGGCACCATCACCGACGCCGGCACGCTCGATCCGATCATCGATCGCATCCTGAAAGCCGTCGGCACCCGACCCACGCGCATCGTCATGGGCACGACGCTGCTGGCCCTGCTGATCCACCTCGACGGCTCCGGCGCCGTGTGCTTCCTCGTGACGATTCCGGCCATGCTCCCGCTTTACGACCGTCTGGGCATGGACCGCCGCGTGCTGGCAGCCGCCGTGTCGATGGCCGCGGGCATCAACTTCCTGCCGTGGACCGGGCCGATGATTCGAGCGTCGGCGTCGCTCCACCTGCCGGTGTCGAGCCTGTTCAATCCGCTGATTCCGGTGCAAGCCATCGGGCTGGTCTTCGTATTTGGCATGGCCTACTGGCTCGGCCGCCGGGAAGATAAGCGGCTCGGCCTGAGCGCCGCGAGCGGTTCGATCCCGATGCCCAAACGCGAGCTCTCGCCCGAGCAGCAGGCGCTGCGCCGTCCGAAGCTCTTCTGGTTCAACATCCTCCTTACGCTGGTCGTGCTCGGCACGATGGTCGTGATGGGCGAGAAGCTGCCGCCCGCGATCATGTTCATGGTGGGCCTGTGCGTCGCATTGATGGTGAATTACCCGGACGTCGACATGCAACGCAAACGCATCGACGCACACGCACGCGCGGCGTTGATGATGGCCGGCATTTTGCTCGCCGCCGGGGTCTTCACCGGGGTGATGCAAGGCAGCGGCATGCTCAAGGCGATGGCGCAAGCGGCCGTCGGTTTCGTGCCGCCGGGCATGGCGGGCCACATTCCGGTCGCGCTCGGTCTGCTGTCGATGCCGCTGAGCATGCTCTTCGATCCCGATTCGTTTTACTTCGGCGTACTGCCGGTCATTGCCGAGGTCGCCGGACAACTGGGCGTGCCGGCCGTGCACGTCGGGCAAGCCGCCCTGCTGGGCCAGATGACGACCGGATTCCCGGTCAGCCCCCTCACGCCCGCCACCTTCCTGGTCGTCGGCCTGTGCGGCATCGATTTGGCCGACCATCAGAAGTTCACGTTTCCGCTGCTGTTCGGCGCATCCATCGTCATGACGATCGCGTGTGTCGCACTCGGCATCTTCACGCTTTAAGCCTTACTGAACGGACCCGACCCGCATGAACGGCACGCAACCCACCCCGTCTTCGCGACGAATCCGGATCGGCGCAGGCGCCGGATACTCGGGCGACCGCATCGAGCCTGCCGTTGAACTCGCGCAGCGAGGTGCGCTCGACTATCTCGTCTTCGAATGCCTGGCCGAACGCACGATTGGCATTGCGCAACAGGCACGTCGCCGAGACCCGCAATCCGGCTACGACCCGCTGCTCGAAGCACGCATGACCGCCGTACTGCCGGCAGCGCTGCGCAATGGCGTGCGGATCATCTCGAACATGGGCGCGGCCAACCCGCTCGCGGCGGCACGAAAGACAGCGGAGATCGCTCGCGCACTGGGGCTCGGCGACGTGAAGATCGCCGCCGTCACCGGCGACGACGTGCTCGACGTCGTGCTGCAAGGAGACGCCCACTTCGAAGAAACGGGCGAGCGCGTGGCGTCTTACGGGAATCGTATCGTGTCGGCCAATGCGTATATGGGTGCGGCCGGCATCGTCGATGCCCTGGCGGCGGGCGCGCAAATCGTGTTGACGGGCCGGGTGGCCGACCCTTCGTTGTTCGTCGCGCCGCTGATCCACGAATTCGGATGGCGCATGGACGATTGGGAAACGCTGGGACAGGCCACCGTCGTCGGGCATCTGCTGGAGTGCGCGGGACAGATCACCGGCGGCTACTTCGCCGATCCGGGCTACAAGGACGTGCCCAACCTCGCGACGCTCGGGTTCCCGATTGGCGAAGTCGCGCCCGACGGATCGGTCGTCATCACCAAGGTGCCCGACGCCGGGGGACGCGTGACGCAAGCCACATGCAAGGAGCAGTTGCTTTACGAGATTCATGATCCCCGGCGATATCTTCAGCCCGACGTCGTGGCCGACTTTTCGCACGTGCGTGTGGAAGAGGAAGCCCCCGACCGGATCAAGGTAACGGGCGGACGCGGCACCCCCCGCACGGACACGCTCAAAGTTTCCGTCGGCTACGTCGACGGATTCATTGGCGAAGGGCAGATCTCTTACGGGGGCCCGGGCGCCGTGTCACGGGCGAGGCTAGCGCTCGATATCGTTCGCGAACGACTGGCATTGACGGGCGTGCAGACGAGCGAATTGCGCTGCGATCTGATCGGCATGAATTCGCTGCACGGAGAAACGGCGGGCGCGCGCCACGCCGAGCCCTACGAAGTCCGTGTACGCGTAGCGGGACGCACGGCATCGGCCGACCAGGCACTACGCATCGGCAACGAAGTCGAGACGTTGTACACCAACGGTCCGGCCGGCGGTGGTGGCGTGACCAAGTCCGTACGCGAGGTGCTCGCGGTCCAGTCGGTGCTGTTGCCACGCGAACACGTCAAGCCGTCCTTTACCTTCGTGGAGATGTGAGATGAAGCTGCGTGAACTCGCGCATTCGCGCACGGGCGACAAGGGCAACACACTCAACGTCTCGCTCATCTGCTACGACGCAAGGCATTACGAGCACCTGCGCGCCGAAGTCACGGCCGAGCGGGTGAAGGCGTTTCTGGGGGACGTCGTGCTTGGCGATGTCGTGCGTCACGAACTGCCTTGCCTGGGCGCGTTCAACTTCGTCCTGGGCAAGGCGCTCGGGGGCGGCGTGACGCGCTCGCTCGCGCTGGACGCCCACGGCAAATCGATGAGTTCGGCCTTGCTGGATTTCGAGGTCACGACGCCAGATTGACACGTGGCACCATGCCCCCTCACACCCACGTCGACTCGATATCGACATGCGCCACGCCCGAGCGCGTGCGCGTAACGCCCGGCGGGTCGGTGGGTCGATCATTCGGCGACACCTCGGTCGCTTGCGCCGCCGGCGCACCGCACGACGACACCACGCGTTCCAGTAACGCCGCGCTCCAGTGCTGATACAGCAGCAGCAACCGATACGACGTTCGGACTGGTGTTGCGCCCCCACACTGCCACGCCTCCCCCTTCCATCGATATCCCCACGGACTCTCGGCCGGATTCAGGCTTAGATAGCGGTGGCCGTCAACGCACGACGTGTGGCACTGCACGTCGAACGCGTCACAAGTGGCGGCGATGTCGTTCGCCGTCAACGATTCGCCGCACGCCAGTAGGCGCTCACGTACCCCCTCGCTCGACGCGATGGCCGCCAGCAGCGGGGTGTCGCAATGCGCGGAGAGCTGCGTCACACGATCGACGCGATCGAGGACTGTCGCCCGATCGTCGGCCAATACCGTCGCGAGCCGCTCGCAAAGCGATTCCCATCGGCGCGTCAAGTCCTGCGCATCGCGAGTGAAGACCGCATTGCGTGCCCAGGTGCCGAGCAGACTCGTCACCGCGCGACAGGAATCGAGCATGAGCCCGGCCACGCGCAGCATGCCCCGATAGCTGTCGGTCCTGCTCGATGCGCTCGACTCGCTCGCGAACCACGACGGCATCCAGAGTCCCAGCCGCGCAGGCGGCACGGCCGTATTGGCGAACGTAAAGAGTGTGGCAACGTCGCGCGATCGCGTGAGCGTGGCAAGCGCGCCGCGCCACGACGACGGCGCCTCAGGGGGCGGCGCCGACGGCACCACGCACGCTTCCAGCAGCCGGCATCCCGCGTCCATGCGCTTGAGCACTTCGTCGACGGCATGGTGACGAATCAGCGTCGGCGAACCGAGCGACTGCGTCATGACGCCCTTCGCGCCCTCGAACGCCAGCAACGTCCAGTCGGCCCACGGCACCCCAAACGGGGTGTTGGCGATCGAGGCACCGCGACCGGCGACCGGCGCCCCGTCGTCGCCTGTCGCGCCCTCCTCCTGGTAGAAGCACGCGGCAATGACCGCGAGCAGCGACAGATTGCCCGCGAGCGACAGGGCATCGCGCGCCGCACGAAAATGCCAACCCCGGTCGCCGGTCGCGGCCACCGCGTCGATCCATCGCGCAATGTCGCGACACGTCGGGTCGACATCGATAGCGGTGGCGGAAGCGTTGGCGTTGGCGTTGGCGTTGGCATTGACGGCGCGGTTCGCTGCAGCGGTGCCCGTACCCATGGCAGTACCGGAGGCGGTGCCGCAATGCAGGCCCTCGTTGTGAGTGGGCACCAACATCGCTTCAACCTGTGCGGCGTTGCACGCCAGACGCGCGTCACGCGCGTGCGCCAGATCGAACTCCTTGCGATAGAAGTGCTGACACGGCCCGGTCGTCACCCACAATCCCGCCCACGCCTTGGCAAAGGCCTGCGCAAGCGCAGGATCGACGCGACGTGACAGCGCGACCTCATCGCTGCACGCATCGCCCGCCGCGTTGGCCGTCTGCGTCAGACGGGCGCCAATATCGGTTTGCGCGGCGCGGCGCGGCATCGTCGCCTCCGGCGATTCCGAGCGCTCAACGGCCGGCGCCTTGCTCCAGGCCCCTCCCCAACCGCTTGCGCCTGCACACTGCTGGTACCACATCGCTCCCCCCACCTGGTCGCCGCCGGGCACGCCGGCAAACCGTCAACTATAGGGAGATGGCATGACGCATGCCGTGCCCCATGGAGCGAGCACGCGCGCCCATCCCGAATCCAGCCGTTGAACCCCGTCAGTGCCGCGTCGCAACCGTCCCCCAGCGAGTGCCCACTTACGCAGCTTGCACAGGGCAGAGTACAACTCCCCTCTCGCCAAGTGCCAATGCGCCGGGGTAGACTTTCGGACACCTGACGTCAGCGGTCGCTCGCGCATTCCGGCGAGCCCCCCTTCGCTACGATTGCCGCGAAGCCGGTGGGCCGATACCATGCCGGCCAGCTAACGATCCACGACATTTCAACGCACGAACGCGAGCGCGCCCGCCGCGCGCCCCCCTGCCCCTATGGTCGATACCCCATCTCAGACGTCTACCGCGCCCCTCCATGCGCTTCCCCTTGTCCCGCTCGCGCCCCACGAGATCCCCCTGGGCGACGCCCTGCCCTGGGCCATCGTTGATCGCAATGGGGAACCCCTGCTTGCCGCGGGCGATATCGTCCCCACGCAGGCGGGCCGCGACTGGCTGTTCGCGTCGTTCGCCCCGCACCGGATCGCTAACCTCGGTGGAGACGACCTCGCCCCGTCGGAGGTTACCGCGCCCACGGCGGCGGCCCCCGACAATGCGAGCGCCGCCGCCGGCGCGACGCAACCGCAGTACGCGCTCACCGACCTGAATCTGCGCCCCGGCGACTGGCTGCAGATCCAATTGCCGCCGGGCGCCGGGTCGCAGCGGGTGCGCACGCGTGTGATCGGATACGCGCCGAATCAGATGCTGTTCATCACCGCCCCGACGGGCCGCGTCGCGCCGCCGACCCTGAACGTCGGCGAGCGGCTCGAACTCTGGACATTCTCGGGCGAAGACATTTACCACTTCGTCTGTACGGTGGAGCGTGTGAAGCGGCTGCCGTTCGATTACGCCGTGCTCTCCGCGCCGGCACAGATCCGCCGCAAGGTGCTGCGCCGTTCGCAGCGCGTACCCGCCAGGCTGGTCGTATCTGTCGGTGCGGGTGAGGCTCGCCACCTTGCCCTGCTGCAAGACGTCAGCGCCGAAGGTGTCTCGCTGCTGGCCGACACTCCGCTCGGCGCGCCCGGCGACAGCATACAGCTCGCGTTCCGCGTGCGTGTCGGCGACATCGACATGCCCATCGAAGCCAGTGGCACGATCCGCAGCGTGCAACAAGGCGACGACGGCAGTCATTTGCACGGCGTCGAATTGCCCGTTCTAGACCCGTCGCATTACGTCGCGCTCAAGTGCTACGTCTACGAGCGCCTGCTGGCGCTCGGGGGGGCCTGATGGCGAAGCCGAAGTCTCCCGAGGCCGAGCGTCCGCGCACGCTCGCCAGCCAGACGCTCTT
>NZ_KB290523.1:13887-18800 GCF_000282835.1 Pandoraea sp. B-6
TATCGTGGAAGCCGTCGCCGCCGGCATCGACACCGTGCCGGCCCTCTCGGCACACACCGGCATCACGACGTCGACCACACACCGGATTGCGTCGGCGCTCGTACACGCGGGGTATCTGCGCTTCGAGCCGCGTCGCGGCTACCGGCTGGGCAACAAGCTCATCGAACTGGGGTTTCTTGCCTACCGACAAATCGACTTGCCACGCGTCGCACGCCCCACGCTCGAATCGCTCGCGAGCGAGACGCAGGACACCGTGCACCTGGCCGTCGCCGACGGCTGGGAAGTGATGTACCTCGACAAACTGCCGGGACAACGCGCCGTGGAGATCAGCTCGCGCATTGGCGGACGCAAGCCGATCTGCGTGACCGGCGTGGGCAAGGCGCTGTTGCTCGATCAGGACGAAGCGGCTTGGAAGGCGCAGCTTGCTCACTATCGGTCGCAGGCGCCGTCAACGTCGATCGACACGACGGCGTGGCTCGCCCGCATGCACGACTACGCCCGTCTCGGTTACGCCTTCGATCTGGAGGACGACACGCCGCAAATTCGCTGTGTGGCCGCGCCGGTGTATGACGCAAGCCAGCATATCGTGGCCGCCATCAGTGTCTCGAGTACGACCAAGTACATGAGCCGCGAGCGCATGCAGGAACTCGTGCCGCGCGTGAAGCACGCCGCCGCGCAAATCAGTCACCAGCTCGGCTGGTCCGGTCACGGGGGCTAAGGCTCGTCGATTGATTCGGTTCGACTGAAAAAAAGCCGGCCCCTGCGGACAAGGGCCGGTGTCGGTAGGGCGACGAGGGCTCCGCTCCCCGGGCGCTGCGCCAGGGGAGGCGCATCTCGGCGCTACGCCGCGCGTCGCTTGAGCAGATCGAGCGCCACGTCGACGATCATGTCCTCCTGACCCCCCACCATGCGACGCTGACCCAGCTCGACCAGGATGTCGACGGTCTTGAGGTCGTAGCGCGCGGCAGCGGCTTCCGCGTGACGCAGGAAGCTCGAATACACGCCGGCGTAGCCAAGCGCCAGCGTCTCGCGATCCACGCGCACCGCGCGATCCTGCAACGGGCGAACGATGTCGTCGGCGGCATCCATCAACGTGTACAGATCGCAGCCGTGGTGCCAACCCAAACGCGATGCCGCGGCGATAAACACTTCCAGCGGCGCGTTGCCCGCGCCCGCGCCCATGCCCGCCAGACTCGCGTCGATGCGATCGCAGCCCTCCTCCACCGCAACGATGGAGTTCGCCACGCCAAGGCTCAGGTTGTGGTGCGCGTGCATGCCGGTGAGCGTCTCGGGCTTGAGCACGTCCTTGAAGGCGCGGAAGCGCTCGCGCACATCATTCATGCCCAACGCCCCGCCCGAATCCACCACATAGATACACGTCGCGCCGTACGACTCCATCAACTTGGCCTGCTCGGCGAGATGCTGCGGCGTGGTCATGTGGCTCATCATCAGAAAGCCGACCGTGTCCATGCCCAGCTCGCGCGCGTAGGCAATGTGTTGGCGCGAGACGTCGGCCTCGGTGCAGTGCGTTGCGATACGCACCACACGCGCCCCTGCGTCGTAGGCTTCGCGCAGATCGTGCACGGTGCCCACGCCCGGCAACAGCAAGGTGGCGACCTTGGCGTGCGTGACCGTCTCGGCCACGGCGGCAATCCATTCGAGATCAGTATGGGCGCCGAAACCGTAATTGAAGCTTGAGCCGGCCAGTCCATCGCCGTGCGCGACTTCGATGGAGTCGACATGGGCGGCGTCGAGCGCGGCGGCAATCGCTTTCACATCGGCAATGCGGTACTGGTGTCGAATGGCGTGGCTGCCGTCGCGCAGCGTCACGTCGGAAATGTAGAGCTTTTTCTGCGTCATGATGAGGTGTGTCTCCTGAGAGCGCGTGCGACCGTCAGGCCGCGAGCGCCAGGCGAGTGGCGGCGATACGGTCGGCGCAGGCCAGCGCGGCGCTGGTCATGATGTCGAGGTTACCTGCATACGCCGGCAGATAGTGCGCGGCCCCTTCCACTTCGAGGAAGACCGAGGTCTTCAGGCCGGTGAGCTTGCCCAAGCCCGGCACGTTGAGCGGACGCGATGCGTCGAACAACTCGAACTGCACCTGTTGCTTGAGACGATAGCCCGGCACGTAGGCATGCACCTTGTCGACCATCGCCTGAATGCTCGCGGCAATGGCGGCCTGATCCCCCGGCTCGGACAGCACGAACACCGTGTCACGCATGATGAGCGGCGGCTCCGCCGGGTTGAGCACGATGATCGCCTTGCCGCGCGAAGCCCCGCCCAGCACTTCAATCGCTTTCGACGTCGTTTCCGTGAACTCGTCGATGTTGGCGCGCGTGCCCGGCCCCGCCGACTTGCTCGAAATCGACGCGACGATCTCCGCGTAATGCACCTTCGCCACCTGCGAGATGGCCGCGACCATGGGGATCGTCGCCTGACCGCCGCACGTCACCATGTTGATGTTTCGCGCGTCCAGATGCGCGTCGAGGTTGATCGACGGAATCACGTACGGGCCAATGGCGGCCGGCGTCAGATCGATCACTTGCACGCCACGCGCTTGCAGCAGCGCGTTGTGATGCGCATGCGCCTTGGCCGAGGTCGCGTCGAATGCGATGCGAATGTCCTCGAAACCGGGCATTGCCAGCAGGCCGTCGATACCTTCAGCGGTGACCGGCACGCCGAGGCGCTGCGCACGCGCCAGGCCATCCGAGGCCGGATCGATACCGACCATCGCGCCCATTTCCAGATGCTCGCTGTTGCGCATCACCTTGATCATCAGGTCGGTGCCGATGTTGCCCGAGCCGATGATCGCCACTTTCTGTTTGCGTCGTTCCGTCACTGTCGTCTCCTGAACGTATCCGTCCACTGATATGAGCCGCATCGTAATTGCGCGACACTCAAAATGTCAATATGTAAATATTGATCTCATATATTGAGATCAATGAAACCCGAGCTTATCCACACTTTTTGTTCACAAGCCCGTTGATAACTTGCGGAAAAGCATGGCAAGTGGCTGATTCGACAGGGAAGAATGGGGGCGCGCGAAAGTTGAGCCATGCGTTGGAAAACGCGGCCTGGCGCCGGTTTCGCGGAAGTTCGTTATCCACAGAATTTGTTTGCAAGCCAGTGGACAACTCGCGGATAGCTTCCTCAAGTCCTTGATCGGACGGAGAAAAAGGGGGGCGCGCATTTGCTGCGCGCCGTCGAGCGTCTTGCGATACCCCAATTTCGCATGGCCCACGCGGACGCACGCGGCGAGATGTTATCCACAGAAAATGTTCACAACCCGGTGAATAACACGTCGATATCCACGATAGGTCATTGACGCGAAACGACTTCTTCGCCGAGCGGCAGGTTCGATCAGCCCGTGCTTCGGGCTTGGGCCGTTACGCGAAAAATCGGTCATTCGAACTTTTGCAACGGCGACGAGGTCTAGAAAGATTGGGATGCCGGTCACGAAGCGCGTCAGGGCGACGTCCCAAGTTCGCGGCGTGCCGTTTGCCGGCACCCTTCCGACGACCGTGATCGACACGTTTCTTGCAACACGACAAGCTCAACCATGAATACGAACCCCCGACGCACCGGGCGGCTCGCGCCATCGATTCGACTCGCACCGCTTGCCTCGCCCTCAAGAATTTCTCCCTCGTCTGGCCGCCGCACGCTTGTCGCGCTGGGTGCGGCGTTGACGTTGTTGTCACCGCTGGCAGCCCATGCCGACGACGCCCCGAGTGGCATCTCGACGTGGACCGGCGCCATCGTCGATGCAGTCCGCGACGTTGCCACGCAAGGTGCGAGCGATCTCTACGTACCGCTGCATACCCATCACCTGCGCTTCGCCTACACGAGCGAAAAGATCGCCCAGTACAACGAAAACCCGTGGGGACTCGGCTACGGCCGTGTGTTGTCCGACGGCGATAAGGGGTCACGAATGCTGTACGCCATGGCGTTCAAGGACTCGCATAACGACTGGTCGCCGATGGCCGGCTACGGCCGCATCTGGAACGTCGCAAACGCCGGGCCCGTGCGTTTCGGGCTCGGCTATACGGTCTTCCTGATGTCGCGCTCGGACACGCTCCGCGGCGTGCCCTTCCCCGGCGCGCTGCCCCTCGCCGAAATCGGCGTGGGGCGCGCCTCGGTCTCGACCACCTATGTGCCCGGCGGCAAGGGCAACGGCAACGTGCTGTTCTTCTTCGGTCGTTATACGTTCGGCAAGCCGGGTTGATCGCCAGGCGTTGACCGGCCATTCATGTGCGCCGGCCCCTCGGCGACGGCAGCCAATTCGGGCGCGGTGCGCACGCACCATGCCCCGAATCCGGCGATGTAACAGTACGCCACCGCCGGCACGAGGAACGACAACCCGATGCCGATGCCATCCGCCAGTGCCCCCTGCAGATAAGGCAACACCGCGCCGCCAACGATCGCCATGCAGATCAGCCCGCCGCCCTCGCTCACGCGCGCGCCGAGCCCGCCCACCGAGAGTGAGAAAATCGTCGGGAACATGATGGCGTTGCCGAGACCGCAGGCCAGCAACGACCACATCGCGAACGACGCCGGCAAGGCGAACGACGCGAGAATCAACACCACGTTATAGAGCGCACACAGGCTCAGCAGCCGCCCGGGCGACACCTTGCGCAACAGCCACGCGCCCACGAATCGCCCCGCCATCGCCCCACCCCAATACAGCGCCAGATACCCGCTTGCCTGCGCATGGTCGACGATGCCCGTGCCCGCTTGTGTCAGATAGGCAATCAGGAAGCTGCCGATACTGACTTCCGCGCCAACATAAAGAAACAGCGCCACGATGCCGTAACGCAAGGGACGGTGTGCCAACAGACTGCGCACGTTGCCGAGCACGCTCGGTGGCGACACGCGGCGCGCGCGGTGTTCCGGCAGCGTCAGCCGCCAGAGCACCC